>JAGMZX010000053.1:23388-34708 GCA_018005585.1 Candidatus Hydrogenedentota bacterium
GGCTTATTGGCGGGCGTACGGGCAGACGCCGAAGCTGTTGACGGCTCTCAAGACGGGTCAGGAACTCTGGGGAAGCCGTTTTGGCTCCGTGACCGCCGTGCGATTCCCGCCGGAGGCGGGTGGCATTGAACAGGTGCGCGGGGCCCTGCGCGGTGCGCTGAACCCGGCGGACCTGGGCCTCTCTCTTGCGCTCGCGCGCGCCGAGGCGATGGAAAGCGTCGAAAAGGCGATGAGTTTCGGCGGCCTGTTCATTGGAATGAGCTTTTTCTTGATTGCCGGGGCGCTCAGCCTGCTGCTGATGTTCTTTGTGCAGGCAATGCAGCGCCGCGCCGAGGAAATTGGCATTTTCAAGGGAATGGGCTACACCCGTGGGCGAATCGCGCTCCTGATGCTCGTGGAATCCGCGCCGGTGGCCGCGTTTGGCATTCTTGCCGGCGTTGGGGGCGGCATTCTCTACGCGGCGGCGCTGTTGGAGGGGTTGCAGACCCTGTGGCCCGCCGCCGTCGCCGCAACGCCGATACGGCTTCAAGCGGAACCGTTGCCGCTGGTCTGGGGCTCGGCGGGTTCTCTGTCGGTCGTGCTCATTGTCTTGGCGATAGTCACATGGCGCGCGATGCGATGCCCCGTGCGCGAACTGTCTACGACGGATTTTACGTCTGTCCCGGCGGGGGCTGGGCGCGGCCGGGCGGGATTTCTCTGGGTGCTTGGCGCATGTTTTTTCCTTGCCGGCGCGTGCGTGGCGCTGGGTGGCTGGCCGGGGCAGGCGCAGGATGGTTTGGGCGCCTTTTTCGGGGCCGGCGTGCTTTTCCTTGCCGGCGGCCTGACGCTCTACGGGGCGGCACTGCGGCGTATGGCCTGTCGCGAAAGCGCCGGTATGCCTCGCGTGTGGCAGTTGTCGCTGTCGAACATGGCGCGCAGGCGTGGGCGCAGTCTCGGCCTCGCGGCAGTGACGGCCGCCGGCTGCTTCCTCGTGATTTCCGTGTCGTCGATGCGGGAGGACCTGTCCGCCAAGGCAGGCAAACGTGATTCGGGGACAGGCGGTTTCGAAGTCTATGCGGAATCCGCGCTGCCCCTGTCGCGGGAAGAACGGAATGCGCTGGAGGCGAGTGCGGTCGTCTGCGCGGCTTTGCGTGTGCGTGATGGCGACGACGCGAGTTGCCTGAATCTGAACCGGGCGCGCAGGCCGCGGTTGATTGGGGTCGACCCGGCCTTGTTCGCCAGGCTCGACGCGTTCTGTCCCGCGAACGGGGGAGACGCTGTGTGGGGGCTTCTGGATACGGTCGCCGACGATGGCATCGTGCCGGCGTTGGCGGGCGACAGGGACACGGCGATGTGGGGACTGGGCGCGGCGGCTGACCCTGATTCGGGCACAGTGCTGGAGTATGATGATGAGTCGGGCAGGCCCGCGAAAGTGAAGGTCGTTGGGGCGCTTCCGGTGCGGTTGTCCGTGTTCCAGGGCGCGCTCCTGATTTCGGAAGCCGCGTTCACCCGGTTGTATCCGTCGGAGCCCGGCTACCGCGGCTTTCTTCTCGACACCGGACCGGCGGCAAGCGAGGACCTCTGCGGAGACCTGAACCGCGCCTATGAACGTGCGGGCATGGACGCCGTGCCCCCGGTGAAACGTCTCGAGATGTTTTACGCGGTGGAAAGCACGTATCTCGCCATGTTCCTGGTGCTTGGCGGGTTCGGGTTGTTGCTGGGCGCGGGCGGCGCGGCCGTGTCGGTGTATCGCAACGTGCAGGAGCGCCGCCGTGAGATTGCGCTGCTGAACGCCTTGGGGTATGCTCCCGCGATCCTGCGGCGCATGCTGCTTACCGAAAACAGCGCGCTGGTGATGACGGGCACGCTGATCGGCGCGGTGGCCGCGTGGCTTGCGGTTGCGCCGATGGCGGCCATGTCGCGCACGGTTGTCAATTGGCCCGCGCAGGCGTTTCTGATATGCGGTTTGGCCGCGTCGGAGGCGTTGTTTGCGTATGTCGGGGTGTCACTGGGGCGCCGCAATATAAGTTTCGGTGAACTTCGCGAAGAGTAGGGCGCCGCGCCCGACCGACATGGGAGCATGCACGAATTGGCAAACACTATCTCCGCCGGTCCGGAATCCGCGCCGCCCGCGCCGGCGCAGAACGGCGCTGTTCGTTTGCGGGTGTGGCCCGCAGTCGCGACCGTTGCGATTGCGGCCGTCTCCGGATATGCCGTCTCGCTATTCGCATCCACGAACGAACAGACGGTGCTGGCATTCGGCGTCATTCCGGGCGTTTGCGCACTGCTGCTTGTCGTCTGGTGGCTCGCGGCAAGCGGGGCCCCCGCGCGGGACCGGTGGCTGGGCTTTCTGCTGCTGATTGGCGCCCTTGCCTGGGTCGTGTTCACGCAGCCGTCGCTCGTGGGCGGGGCCATGCTGCTGGCCTATGCGGCGCCGGCGCTGACGGCGGGCGCGACGGTGCTGCTGGCTGTCGCGTTTCGGCTGCGCTGGCCGGCGCGGCGCTTGCTCGCCGCGGGGTTCCTGCTCGTGTGCGCGGGCTTTTTCACGGCGCTGCGCGTGGAGACGATCGGTGGGGATATCGCGCCGATCCTGTCTTGGCGCTGGGTGCCCACGGCGGCGGAACGTTCCGCGGCGCTGCCGGAATTCAAGACCGGCGGCAGGGCGACCCTGCCGTCGCGGGTCGCCCCCGGCGACTGGCCCGGATTCCGCGGCCCCGCGCGTGACAATTGCATGCGCGATGTCCGTTTCGCGACAGACTGGACCGTGCCGCCCCGGGAGGTATGGCGCAAGAGAGTGGGACCGGCCTGGTCGTCGTTCGCCGTGGTTGGGGATTACCTCTTCACGCAGGAACAACGCGGCGAAGAGGAATGCGTAACGTGCTACGGCGCTTCAACCGGCGAGGATGTGTGGGCCAGCCGGGTCACGGCGCGGTTCGAGGACACCATGGGCCTTGGCCCGCGCGCGACGCCCGCATATCACGATGGAAGGGTATACGCGCAGGGTTGCACGGGCATATTGTCGTGTCTGAATGCGTCCACGGGGGAGACGCTGTGGACGCGTGACATTACCGAAGACGCCGGCACGGGCGTTCCCATGTACGGCTTCGCGAATTCTCCCCTGGTTGTGGGCGAATACGTGATTCAGTTTACCAGCGGGAAAGAGGGGAAGAGCGCCATCGGCTACCGTTGCGATACCGGTGAAATTGCGTGGATGGGCGGCCCGGACACGAACGGTTACGCGTCTCCGCAATTGTTTGTGTTGGAGCACGAACCGCAGGTTCTCTTTTCCACCGATTTCGGCGTGCAAGCGTTCGCGGCGGGCAGCGGCGAACTGTTGTGGCAGCATGAATGGAAGAACACGAGCTACCCCCGCTGCACCCAGCCGCTCATGACGGACGGCGCGCGCATCATGATAGCCTGCACAAGCGGGGCGCGGCTGCTGCGGGCCGCCAAGACCGACGGCGCCTGGCACGTCAGCGAGGAATGGACGAGCAAACGGTTCCGGCCTTATTTCAATGACGCCGTTTTCCACAAGGGATACACCTACGGCTTTGACGGCGAGCGGCTCGCCTGTATCGACATGCGCACGGGCGAGCGCGTTTGGAACGGCGAGCGGTACGGGGGACAAGTACTGCTGGCCGCCGGCATGGACATGCTGCTGGTGCTTAGCGAAGGCGGCGAGATAATACTCGTGCGGGCGCAACCGGAACGGTTCGAAGAAATCGCGCGTTTCCAGGCGCTGCGCGGCAAGACCTGGAACCATCCGGTCATCGTTCGAGACAGACTGTACGTGCGCAACGCCGAAGAAGCCGTCTGCTACGAGCTGCCTGTTGCCAGACAACCGGCTTGACGCGCCCCGACGCGCAAGCCGCTTTGTTCCAACCGCGCGCCCGGCGCGCCCTGGCGCCCCTATTCGAGCCGCAGTTGCATATAGCGCAAGACGTTTCCCGACTGGCCGAGCAGGTCAATGGTGTTGGAGGGCAGGTTTCCGGCGCGGATATTGGCAAGGCAGAAGGCCGGCAGCGGCGTCTGTGCGGGTATGGGGGTCAGGGGCGCGTTCTCGACGGGCGGATACACCTGGAGCAGCTTGTTCCCTGCACCGGAGCCGCTCACGTAGAGCACGGCGTAGACGGTTCCGTCCGCGGCCACATGGAAGCGCGCCCAGCCGGGCTGGCTCGCTTCGCTGCCGTGATAGAGCACGGTCCGTGACGCGACGGCGCCGTCTTTTACGACGGCAAGGCGCAGCGAAGGGATGACGGACTTGCCGGGGAAGAACCGGTCGCGCAGGAGCGCGGATGCGACTTCGCATTCGGTGTAGAGGCTGTACGCCGCGCCGTCAGGGCTGATCCACAGGTCCTGGTTCGAGATGGCGCCGCCGGTCGCATCGACGTTGGCGATTTCGAGCGGCGCGGTGAACCCCTGCCGGGTGATGTCGGGCGTGGCCGTGTAGTAGAGGATGCGGAATACGTAGTCCCACGAGCGCTGGGTCTGCTCGAACTTGTAGGCCTTCCATTCCGCGACCGGCTCGACGATATCCCCGATGGCCAGCACGTGCACGGCGTTCCCGCGCAGCGCGACCTGCGGGTAGCAGGCGCGAATCGGGAAGCTGACCGACGCTGTTCCAATGGTCTGACCATCCGTGGTCATGAGGCACGCGTTCTGTTCGCTGGTTTCCGCGTCGATATTGAGCATGACGACCTTGGCCGCCTCGGGATCCGCGGCGAATCCGCGATAGCTGTGGTCGGTGAACGTGTGCTGCTTCGCCCAGGCCGGCGTCAACTTCGTCTGCTCGACCGCGCCTCCGCTGCAACGGAACCGCAGCACGTGGGGCTCGCAGTTGCCGTATTGCGCGCCCGGCGGCTGGGTCGAGTCGTTTACGGACAGGAACAGCGTGTCGCGGACCACCGCGAGAGGGCAAGGCTCGCGCTGGATGAACCGGTCCGGTTCCACGACGAGGCGCCAACCGCCGTCCGCGCGCTGGAGGAGCCGCCACCGCGTGTTGCTCAACGGCGGGATGCCCGCGCCGGTCTCCATCTGGCACACGTAGACCGTGTCGCCGCTGCGCGCAATCTCGGTACTGCCGTAAGCCCACATCGGCCCGGCCCCGTTGTCCGGGTTCACGATGGTGTAAACCTCCTCCTCCGCGATGACCTGCACGGCCGGTGTTTGGCCGAAGGCCCCGAGCGGAAGGAAGACTATGGCCAGCACCGCGCAGGCGCGCACGGACGCGCGCGCGGAGTCTCTCTTCTTGAACGTGTTCTTGAACATGGGCATGTCTCGCGGGGTTACAGGAACGAGCAGATGTATTCCATCAACCCATCGTCGACGGCAATATCAAAACCCGACTGACCGGGCACGTCGAAGTGCGTGCCCATTCCATACTCCCGCCACTCGCTCCGGCCGTCGAGTCTCACGCGGCACATGCCCGCCGTGATCTCCATCCGCTCCGGCGCGCCCGTGTTGAAGTGATAAGAGCCGGGATAGATGAGGCCGAGGCTTTTTTTGGCGCCGTCAGCCAGCAGAATGGTGTGGCTCACGACTTTGCCGTCGAAATAGACGTTCGCCTTGCACACAACGGTCACTTGCTCGAACTTTTCCGCGACACCCATGCGCCTGTCCTTTCCGTATCCGTTCCGCGCCCGTCGCCGCCGGGCGCGCGCCGTCACGCCTGTTCGCTGTAGTTGCGCCAGGCGACCTGTTTCACCTTCTTGAGCGCGTAGCCGGTTTCGCGCAGGTAATCGCCGTAGACCAACTGCGCGTGGAACCCTTCCATTCCGGCGACAAGCGCCTTCCAGTCGCCGTCCACCTCGATATCGATCTGCGAGCGGCACGCGGGCAGCGACGGGGAATCGGCGACACGGCCTCTGAACCCGTGCCACTGCGTGCAGTGCAGGTTGGGCACCACGACGGTTACCACCTGTCCTTTCGGGTACGTGACCTTCGTGGCCGCGCCGTAGTCGGATTCGTAGTGCGTCATGACGGTCGTGGGCTCGTAATCGCGGCCGTTCATGCGCATCGGTGCGGCGCAGTGGGCCACGGTGAATATCCCGTCGTGCGGGTAGTGCGTATTGCAGACGAAGGTGGGCTTCCCTGAAATCCAGCGCAGGAGCACACCGGGCACGGTGTGGCTCAGGTCCGTGTGGCAATACGCGGTATAGCCCTCGTCATTCGCCAGCGCGAGCACGAGGCAGGGCGGTGTATCGAGCATTCCGATGACTTCCTTGCCCATGCAATAGTCAAAACCGAAATTGAAGGCGTTCTTCTCCCGGAGCAATTCGCGGCACACGTGCATCGCGGCGAACGAATTCACGACGAAGCGGCGGTCCGTGGCCAGCGTGATGTTGGGCCGCGCGAGGAATTCCGTCGTCTGCCGGTCCACTTCCGCCATGACGCCCTCGTCCGACCGGGCGCGTTCCAGCCGTTGCGCGAACTCCTCGCGCGGGACGATATCGATTTCGTAACCCCAGACGTCCCGCGCGTGGTCAGGTCCGAGTTCCTGTGCGGGGGCGCTGTACGCGGCGAGACTGCCAATGGCGAGCATCTTCGTGCCGCGCGCGTTCTTGAGCGCATACAGCGCGCGCAGCCGCCAGAGCACCTCGTCGTAATCGTCCACCACGATATCGCCGGTGTCCATGTTTGGTTCGGCCATGGCGTCCTCATTGCGGCGCAGGAAACGCCAGTGGGCGATCTCGTGCCAGAGGTAATAGGCGCCCGACCGATGACGCAGGAACAGGATGTTCGGAGTGCCCGACGCCGCGAGCCGCACGGGCCAGGACCAGTCGCCGCCCGCGCCGTACACGAGAAGCGCATCCGCGCCGGCCGCCGCCGCCTGCTGCACCTGTTCCTCGTTATTCGCGGTGATTGCGGGCTCGAAAACCAGCGGAAACTCGCTTCTACCGGCCAATGCCGAGAGTTCCGCGCCGATCACCTTTGCTTCCGCCGCGGCCTGGTCCGGATTCTGGATCGCGCCGTAGGAACGCCAGCTCGTACGCTCCTGTGGTTGCGCGTGGTAGTAGATGAGCACGGGCTGGACGCGCAGCGCCTCGCCCGTGGGCAGAGCGGTCGCCGTCGGCGCGCCGGAATCGCCTTGCGCGGCCGGGGTTGCGCGCGCCGCCAGCACGACGCCCGCCGACCCGGCGCCCATGCTCCCGAGAAAGACCCTGCGGCTTACGCCGCGCGGCCGGCCCGTGCCCGATGACGCCGGCGTCTGCCCCGTTTTTCGTTCCGTATCTGCGTGACCCATGACGATTCCTCCTCATGCGATTCCCCCGGAGGCATTCTACCGGTGCGGCGCTACCCTCACAAGCGGCAGGACAAGCAAGCGCCGTTCAGCTTGGGGGGGGCGTGTACCGGCCGGGCGCGAGGATGCCGCGCGGGTCCAGCGCGCGCTTCATATCCCGGACGACTTCCCAGAAGACGTCGCCGGGCTGCCAGAGACGGGACATACCCTGAATTGCCTCGCGATAGGGCGGGTACCCGGCATCGATGAGCGCGTCCATGACTTCGTCATAGCAGCGCGCGGCGGCTTCCGGCTCCCCGGGCGAGGTCTTGTCGAACGAGATATTGAAAATCCCGATCATGGCGCGTTCGTTGATGAACGTAAACGTGGCGAGCACGTCGAAACGGTGCTGTTCGAAACGCGGCGCGACGATGCTTAGCACGTTTCGCGCATCTTCTCCGGCGGCGGGCACGACCGGGGAAATCCAGAGCAGGCCGCAGGGCAGCGCCAGCGGGTCTTCCATCGATGGCGGCGCCTCGCGCAGCCGCCAGGCCAGCGCATCCAGCGGTGCGGACGTCGGTGCGCCTTTCAGGAGCCCGTAATTCGGGCGGAGCGCATCGAGCTGGCGGCGCAGGCGCGCGCCAAGGCCGAACCGCGCGAGCGCCGACGCGGCGCGTCCGCCCCAGGCAAGCCGCGAGTCGTTGACGAATACCAGCCGCCCGAGTCCGCGCAAAGCTTGTTTCAGCGCGCATCGCGCCGCGCGGACCTGTCCCGGCGTACCCGTGAGACTGCCGGACACGTTCCACGCGCCGACGCCCCAGCGGGCTCGCAACTTCTCGCGCACCGGAAGCGGCAGCGGCGTGGCGCCCCCCGTTTCCGCCCAGGGATACCGTTGTTGGCTGCTGATGATGCGCAGGTCGTTGCCCGTATGAACCGCGCTGTTCAGCACGCCGTCCATGCGCAGGCCGCGCAGCCGTTCGATGAGCGGCTCCAGCAGCGCATCGTTGTCGACCTTAAGGTAGAAGAACGCGAAGCCCTTCGGCGCGGGCTGCAGCCACACGCCGGCCTTCGTCACGATGCCGAAGTTCGACTGCATGAACAGGCCGTCGAGGCTGGGGCCGACGCCGTAGGGGTAGACGTGGACCGTCTTCGCGCCGGCATAATGGCCGAAGCCCGTATGCACCACGCGGCCGTCCGGCAGAACGACTTCCATGCCGCAGGTCGTGCGGACGTGGTCCCCGTAAGGCGTGTGGCCGAAGCCCCGCTCGAGCGCATTGCCTACGACGCTCCCTTCCGGGCCCGCGCCCGTCGCGTCGATCCAGTATCCCGGCGCCTGCCGGCGCACCGTATCGTACAATTGCTGCTGACTGACCCCCGGCTCGATGACCACGTATCCGAGGCGCGTGTTGACCTCGACCACGCGGTTCATGCGGCTGAGGTCAAGGACCACGGCGCCTTCGACCGGCGCGCACGCGTCGCCGTAGCCCCAGTTGCGGCCCCGGGACACCGGGTAGAGCGTGAGGCCGCAGTGATTGGCTGTGCGGACAATGGCCTGCACGTGGGCCGTCGTGACCGGGTAGAGCACCGCGGCGGGCCGGGTGCCCGCGGGCTGGGTCGAGCGCGCATAGCGGTCACATGTCGCCGCGTCGGTGTTCACGACATCTTCCGGCAGCGCATCGCCGAGGGCGCGCAGCGCCGCGGCGTCCAAATGCGGTACAGTCATGGTCCAATTTCCTCCCGCGCGAGTTTAGCATACCCGCGTTGGGGTGTCTGAACGGGCTGCGGCGGGTGGGTGTTCCGCCACTGGACGCCCGAAAACGATTGGTGTAAGGTAATGGGTGTGCATCTGGGGAGCGAAGCGACATGCTCGGACGCGACATCTCGTATGAGAACTTGCTGGATCAACTGAATGACGGGGTGTTTTTCCTGGACCCGAACCAGGTCATTACGTACTGGAACCGCGGCGCGGAGCGCATTTCGGGGTTTTCGCGCGCCGAGGTGATCGGCCAGGTCCTGAAGCCGAATTTCCTGGGCCATCTGGACAAGACGGCCCACCCGGTCTTCGGCGAGGAATCGCCCGGCGCCTTATGTCTCAAAGACGGCCAGATCCGGGAGGAGGAGCTGTACATCCGTCATAAGAACGGGCAACTCGTGCCGGTTTTCACGCGGATCAGCCCGATTGTGAACACGCTCCAGGAGGTGATCGGGGTCATGGAGGTGTTTACGGACAACACGTCGAAGATCGCGGCTCTCCAGCGCATCGAGGAACTCGAGGAACTGGCGCTGGTCTGCCCCGTCACGCAGGTTGGCAACCGCCGCTATGCGGAAATGGCGCTGGCGAACGCATTCGAAGAACTCAAGCGGTACGACTGGGCATTCGGCGTCCTGTTCGTGGATATCGACAATTTCAAGCTTGTCAACGATACGAGCGGGCACAAGGCCGGCGACGAAGTCTTGCGCATGGTCGCGCTGGCGCTCAAGTCGAGTCTGCGCACGTTCGATTTCGTCGGGCGCTGGGGCGGCGAGGAATTCATCGTTGTGCTTCCCAACATCAACGATGAAGTGCTTGCCCGAGTAGCCGAACGCTGCAGGGCCGTCATCGAGGAGTCGCGTTACCAGTGCGAAGGGCGGGGAGTCCGCGTGACCGTATCCGTTGGCGCGGGCATTGCGCGGCCTGATGAGACGCCCGAAACGCTGATCGAACGGGTGGACCGGCTGATGTATGCCAGCAAGGACGCCGGGCGCAACCGTGTTACGATTGACCCCTGACCTCGACGCCTATTGCCCGGCTGAGGTCACGAGTTCGGGTTTCGCCATGGCTTCCTGCACCGTAACGGGCAACCGGTAAACCGCGTCGGCTTCCAGGCTGTAGAAATACAATCGCGACTCGGATGGGCGCCGCCCGTGACCGTCGGCCCAGAACGCGTAGAAGCCCGGGTGCGCGTTTACGGGACGGCGCACGTAGGTGTGGTTGTATTCACTATTCAACGTCAACTGCTTAGCCTTGGTCCACGTCGCTCCCGCATCGCGGCTGACCCACATCGCCACTTCGCCGCCGGGATTGTATGCCTGCGGGCCGGTCTCTGTCGGCCCGATCACCCGCCAGACGCCGCTCGCTTCCGTGTACAGGCTGCCCATGTCGTAATTGTTGTCCGACTCCGTGATCCGGTGCAGCGCCCACGTGACGCCCGTCCAGTGCGCCACGCACCAGAGGCGCGGGCCGTTCTCGGGGCCGGGTTGCCAGCCTTTCGACAGCACATAGAGGATGATGGGCCGCCCTTCGGCGTCGTAATTCACGTCGCACAGGTAGACCTTCAACCCCTCCGCCGCGTAGTCATGCACGAGCGCCGGATTCAGGACGGTGGTCAGAGGCGTCTCGATGACCGTGCCCTCGGCGGCGCGCCACGTGCCGCCCATGTCGCCCGTCTCGACATAGTAGACATTCGTGCGGAAATTCAGGCCGAGCCCCTTCGGGTGGTAATTGAACGCCGTGCCCACGCTTCCGCCGCAGGGCCAACTGACCTGATAGTGCCCTTCCTCGATGTGAGACAGGGATGCGCGCTCAGACCATGTGAGCCCGTCCGCGCTGCGCATCCAGTAGAGGCCGCGCCCGCCTTGGTACCACGTGTGCAGGAAAAGAAAACCCTTGCCGGGGAGATGCCACGGTTGCGGGTAGGAGAAGTTGGTTTCGAGTACGCGCTCGAAGCGCTCGATGTCGTACGGCAGCACGCTGCGCGAGATGTAGGAAGGCCGCGACGTGCCGTGCGAACTGGAAAACACCCAGAGGTAACCCTCGTCGTCAATGGACAGCACCGGATTGTCGTGCGCGTCGGCCGTCTGCTTGTCGAGCAGCAGCGCCGGGCGTGGGACCATGCCCGTCGCGTGGTCGTAATATGACACCATGTGGACCAGTTCGTTTTTGTCCGGTTTCGCGCCTCCATAGACGAAAAAGGTCTTGTTCACCGCGGGCGCGTAAACCGCGAAGGGGTTGTGATCCGCGCAATACGTGCCCAGACCGCCGCTGTACTTGTAAACGTATTCGTCTTTTGTTTCCTGGTTGTAATACCAGATGCCGCGATAGCCGGATTCCCTGGTGACAGGCCATTCCTCCGCGGCCGCGGC
>JAGMZX010000054.1:0-10348 GCA_018005585.1 Candidatus Hydrogenedentota bacterium
GGGGTATGTGGATGCGCCGGAGCATTGGCGATATTCGTCGGCACGCAACTACATTCTGGAGGATCACTCGGTTCTTGAGGTGGACAGGGTCGAGGAGAGGTGAGGGGTGCCGAAGCGGAGCTTCGGGGGAAAAACGCGTTCCCAAGTGCAACTTGGGAACGAGCCTTGGGGGCGCGACTTGGGAACGAGCCTTGGGATGCAACTTCGGGTCGAGCCTGATGAATGGACCAGAGGCACAAGCCTCCCCCGAACGGGGGCCCGGTCTTCGGCCTTGCCGGACGCCGGGAGCGCCGTCCGCCCTCGCGCGGACGGGCCCACGCGGGTTTCGAGGGAGACTACGGGCTCGTTCCCGCGCCCGGCGGGACAAATACAGAACAAGCCGGAGCGAACTGGCAGGCCAAAACCGAAGGCCGGCCCCGGCCATGTGCCTTGAGCGCTGTCTCAGCTACTGCGCCGGGGGCTTGGGCGCTTCCGGGGCTGTTTCGGGTGCGGCGGCTTCGGGCTTGGCTTCCTCCGTTGGTTCGGGGACGAGCGTTGCGTGGTGGATAATGTCGAGGCGCGGGAAATTCGCCTTGAGGTAGGCCGCGCCTTCGGTGCGGATGCGTCCCTGGTCGGGCCGCAGCTCGTATTCGGCGTTGATGGCCGTGACGACGTCCATGCCTTTGACGACCTTGCCGAAGGGGGCGAAGCCCATGCCGTCGAGCTGGTCGTTCTTGCCCAGGTTGATGAATACCTGCGTCGTGCGCGTGTTTTCGCCGCGCGACGCAAAACTCACCGTGCCAACGGCGTTGGTTTCGAGCACGGGGTCGTCGGGGATTTCCGAGCCGACCCACTGCGCGCCGACGCGCGGGTCCGCGGGCATGCCGAACTGGACCACGAACCCCGGCACGACACGGAAGAATGCCGCGCCATCGTAGAACTGCTTGCGGACGAGGTCGTAGAACCGCTGTGCGCCGAGAGGCGCCCACTTCTTGCGGCACTCGATGACAAACGTGCCATTGCTGCATTCGAACTGTACTTGAAACACTTCGGGCGCCTCCGCAGGCCAGGTTTGAGCCGGGCTGCTGTCCGCGGCGGTGGTTTCCGGCGCGGGCGTGGCCTGTTCGCCTGCGGCTTCCGCCAAACGCTGTTCCGCCACCGCCTGTTGCTGGAGCTGGGCATAGGTCAGCCGCGACGGTCTGAACACATAGTTGAACCAAGCGACGCCGACGAGCACCGCCAGCGCCACGATAACCGGAACCACTTTCTTCATCATTTTAATGCACTCCCGGACTTCGCACGCCCATGCCCCATACGCAAGGGGCAATCGGAGGCGTGCTGTTTGCACGGAACCCGACGCGGAAGGGGAAAAGAGCCCCGGAACCGCTGGCTTGTATCCGGGCCGGTGCATCCTCGCCCAGCCCGGACACGAATCACGCTTGTTCCAGAATGATCAGGAAGTCGTTATAGCTCTTGCCGTCGTTAGGGGTAACGGAAACAACCCGCCACCCTTCCTTCAGCAGTTTGTCCAATTCTTCTTTTCCGGAACCGTTGGATTGAATAATCACCGATGTCTGCATATCTCCTCCTCCCGGGGCTGTCCTGGAGGGTCCTGCCCCGATTGCTGCCGCATCTGGGCTAGTTCTTTTCCAGGATGATAAGAAAGTCATTGTAACTCTGGCCGTTGTTTGGGGTTATGGACGCGACCGCCCATCCATCCTTGAGGAGCGCGTCCAACTCGCTTTTCCCCGATCCGTTGGATTGAACAATCACTGACATCTGCATACCAGATTCCTCCAACACATGGCCTAGGGCGCCCGTCCAGGCTTCCCCCCTTCGCTTGAAGGGCCGAGTTCGCGCCGCGGCGCCTGCGGCTGTCTGTCTACCTAGTGTAAGGGTAATGCGCCCCTTTGCGCAACTACCCTGTGCCGTCTTAAGCTCTGCGTGCCGCCGGACCCGGATTAATCCTCCCTCTTTTCGCGACGGGGCCTTGCATCCGGCCTATCCCGATTATATTCGGGGTAGAACTCCTTAAGATACGCTATCGTGTCCGCAAAGGACAACTGCCCCGGCGCGGTCGGGCGCCCGCAGGCCGCGTAGATCAGCGCGGAGCCGAGCGCCGGCAGGAGGATACGCGTGAGGCCGCCGTACGGGCCCATGCCCATGCTGACCACGGGGTGCGGTTCCGCCGCGGTGAACAGGGCCAGCCTGCGCACGTCCTCCGTCCCGGTGCAGAAAGTGGCGACCTTCACGATATCCGCACCCATGTTTCGCGCCTGCCGGGCGCGCTCCTTGAGTGTGCGCGCGCCGGGTGTCCTGGCGAAGTCGTGATAGGAACCGATGGACAAGATGCCCGAGCGCGACGCCATCTGGAACACTTCGGCGGCGATGTCCGACGATGAAATCTCCACATCAATAGCCTGTACGCAAGGCGCAACGCGGCGGTACAGGTGGAGACGCGCCATGTCGTCTTGGTCCCAAGCGCCGCCCTCGCGGCTGGCCCGAATCGTGGCTATAACCGGCAGGCCCTTGACCCGTTTCACCTGCCCGGTCACATACGCCGGCGACCGGCCTGTAAACTCGTCAATGCGCAATTCCACGGCGTCCACGCCCGCCCGGACAAGGCCGTCGAGCGTCGCCTGTGGCGTGTTGTCGCGCAAACACACCACAACGCGCGGGATGGAACCCAGCGTTACATCGCCTAACCGCAGCATCCGCGGAGTCCTGAAACGGTTCGTGCCTTCGGCCTTTTATTATAGGTGTTTTCTATGCGCACAGGCACTATGCGCCTTTCTGGCGGGCCGCCCATTCGGCGCTCAAGCGCGGCCGCTGTTTCCAGCGCCGGTGGAGCCAAAGCCATTGCTCGGGATGGTCGCGCACCATCCGTTCGACCGCGTCCTGGCACCGCTGGGTGACTGCGAGGAGGTCTTGCTGGGCATTGCCGGTCACTTCATACGGGATGCTCGGGTAGAATTGCACGTGGTAGCGTCCATCCGGTTTGCGCCACATGCCTGCGGGATGAATCGGAGCGCGGGTGCGCAGCGCGACGATTGCCGGGCCGATGGTTGCCCAGCACGGTTGCCCGAAGAAGGTGACGGGCAGCGCGCTCTCGCGCGGGCTCTGGTCGATGAGCATCCCAATCAGCCAGTTCTGCGCGAGCAGCGTCTCTATGTGGCGCGCGGCGTGATTCTTGGGAATGGTCCTGATACCCACGCTGCAGCGGAGCGCGTCGACATAACGGTCCAATTCGGGCGCGTCAAAAGAGCGCACCACGACCATGAGCCGGAAACCATGCGCCGTCAGAATACCCGGTATCCATTCCCAGTTACCCAGGTGCCCGCCGACCAACAGCGCGCCGCGGTTCGGATCGATGTGCTCGATGCCGGCCACGTCGATATAGCGGCGCCAGCCATCGCCGCGCAACGTTGGGAGGCGCGACAGCTCGACCGCAACGCGCAGGGCGTTGTGCACGGCGCCGCGAAGTATTCGCAGCTTTTCGCTCCGGTTGAGGGTGTCGCCATAAGCCAGGTCCAGATTGGCGAGACCGGCGCGCCGCATACGGGGCACTAGGCGGAAAGCGACCTCCGCGAGCGCGGCGCTTAGCGCTCGCGCGGCCGGCAAAGGCAACAGCCGGGTAAAATAGCCGAACAGAATCGAAACCCATGCCGTAATATGCCGTCCCAGGCGCAAGCCCCCGTGCGCCATGGCTAGACCTCGAGTTCCACGGAATCGCCCACCCCGGGCGCATACCTGGTGCAGCCGTTGTTCGTGTTTTCGTGCATCCACGCGATGGCCTCGGGGTCTCCATGCACGAAGATAACGTTGCGCGGGTGGACGTGCTCGATGACGTTCTGCAGCGCCCAGCGCGGCGCGTGCGCGCTGAAGTCGAAACGCCGGATATTGTCGAGCGCCAGCTCCACGGGCGGATATCCCCACGCAAAGCGGACGACATCTCCTGGCTTTGAATGCGAAAGCCTGTAACCCAGGGTCTCATGGTCGAGGTAGCCGACGAAAAAGACGCCATGCCGCGTTTCCTGCACCATCTCGCGCGCGATCATGGCGGACGGGGTAGTCTCGACCATCATGCCCGAAGTGGCCACGATGATGCAGGGATGATTCAGCAACTGGTCGATGCGCGCCGGGTCCCAAACGTTGCCCACGCGGTCGAAGAGGTCCAGCGGGCGCAGACAGGCGTCGCGCCGCAGGAAATGGCCGAAGTGATCGTATATCTCATATACGGCCCGGCCCAGGCCGGAAGCGTAAATCGGCACGCTCGGAATGCGGCCCTCTTCCTGGAGCCGGGAAACGATATTCAGGATTTCCTGCGTGCGGCCCAAAGCGAAACACGGCAACAGCGCGCAACCGCCGCGCCGCAATACTTCATCCAGCGCGTGGGCCAGACGGTTCACCTCTTCGCAATAGGTCTTGACGCGCGACTCGTCCGCCGCGCCGCGCGTGCTCTCGATGACCAGCGTGTCCACTTCGAATTGACAGTCGAGCAGGTTGTGACCGCCCATCAGTTCCTGGTCGCATTCACAGATGTCCGCGGTGTAGAGGAGCGTGTGGCCCGGCATGCGCAACAGGATACTGCCGCTGCCGAGCACGTGTCCCGCGTGATGAAAACTCGCCTGTACCGGCGGGTCCAGCGCGAGGTCGATGGGCGTGTCCATCGGGAATGCCTTGGTGCAGCGCATGGCGTAATGCACATCGCCATGGTCGTAAAGCGGGCACTCGGGCATGCCTTTCTCGCGAACCAGCGTCTCCATGACCGCCACGCTGTTGTGCAGCATCCGGTCCATAATCCGGACGGTCGGCTGCGTGGCGAGGACTTTCGTCAGCGGGAACTCCCGCAGCAGGCAGGGGATTGCGCCGATGTGGTCGACGTGCGCGTGCGACACAACCAAGGCGTCCGGCGGACGACGCAGCAGTTCCAATGCAGGCAGGGCTTCCGGGCCTTCCTTTTTCGGATGGGTGCCGCAATCCAGGAGGATCTGGCGCCCGTCAACGGAAACCCGGTAACACGTGGCCCCCACTTCGCCGCCGCCGCCCAGGACTGTGAACGTGATAGAAGGACTTCCACTCATACATATTGAATTCTACGCGGAACTGCATGGTGAAATCAAAACGTGTCCGCGCGCGAAATGCGGCTGGGCCACGGGTCTGCGCAAACGCTGAGAAACGAGCGTTGTTTGACGGATTTGTCCCGTGTTTCCTAGAATACCGACGGTGCGCGCAAGCAGAGCACGCTTCGCGCCGCCAGGAAGGACAACCCCGCTCTCGTCATGTCCGGCACATCACATCAGCCCGGAGCGCCCGTATCTCTGGATGCAGCCGTGCGCCTCGCGGGCGCGCGCGCCGCGGAAACGCTCATGGGCGGTGCGGGTGTTACCGCCGGCTCTCCCCGGCTTGCCAGGGTGCAACTGCCCGTGACCGAGGTTGCGCCTCTGGACTGGCTCCGCGCACAGGGGCATCTCACGCAGTATTATTGGGCCGACCGAGAGGGTGAATTCGAGATGGCGGGTGTCGGCGAGGCGGACGTCGCCGCTCCGGACTGTGTGGACCGCGATGACGGCGACGTGTTCGCTCACATGCGGGCGCGGCTGGCGCCGGACGCGCGCAGCCAGCGCTACTGCGGCGGGTTCCGCTTCCATCCGGGCCCGGCGCGCAGCGCGCGGTGGCGTGCCTTTGGTGATTTCCGGTTTGTCGTGCCGCGATTCGAAGTGCTGCGCCGCGGCGACCATTTTGACTTCGCCTGCAATGTGCTGGTTGGCGACCCGGCATCAAACCGCCGCACCCTCGCTTCCGTGGCGGAGATGCTGGATTCCCTGCGGTCCCCGCATTGCGCGGGCCAATTGCCGCTGCCGCCGGTGGCCACGCGCGCGGACGCCCCGGACCGCGGTCAGTGGGAGTCGCTGGTTGGAGAAGCGCTTCGCACGTTTCGTCCGGGCGCGCTGGAGAAGGTCGTGCTTGCGCGCGAGACCGTCTTTGCCGCGGCGGGCACGCTCGATGCCGTCGACCTGCTCACGCGGCTTGTCGAGCACACGGAACAGTCCTTTGATTTCTGTTTTCATCCCGCGCCGGACCGCGCGTTCATCGGCGCCTCGCCGGAACGTCTCTACAAGCGCACACAGTGTTTTCTGGAGAGCGAGGCCGTGGCGGGAACCCGCCCAAGAGGCCGTACCGATGCCGAGGATGCGGCGCTCGGCGAGGCCCTGCTCACGGACGAGAAAAGCCGCCGCGAGCACGCCTATGTCGTGAACATGCTTCGCGAGACTCTGACGCGGCATTGCAGGCACCTGTCTATCGAGGCGTCGCCGTCCCTGCTGCGTTTGCGCAATGTGCAGCACTTGAAGGTCCGCGTGGAAGGGCTGCTTGCCGGTCCGGAAGACGACATGGCCCTGATCCGGGCGTTGCATCCCACGCCGGCGGTTGGCGGCGCGCCGCGCGCGGCGGCCCTGAAGTGGCTCGAGGAACACGAGCCCTTTGACCGGGGCATCTATGCTTCGCCGGTGGGCTGGGTGTCGGCGGACGGTGCGGAGTTCTGCGTGGCGATCCGCTCGGGACTCGTGCTGGGCGACACGCTTGCGCTCTATAACGGCGCGGGCATTGTCGCGGGGTCGGACCCGGCGGAGGAGTGGGCCGAACTCGAATACAAGATGGATAATTTCCTGCGGGTACTGTTCGAATATGTTTGAACACGCGCCGAACATCAATGCGCTCTGGTCCGCCCTGATCGTGGAAGAACTCGTGCGCGGCGGCGTGTGCGCCTTCTGCCTGTCGCCGGGGTCGCGGTCCACGCCGCTGGCGGTTGCGGTCGCGCGAAATACCGCCGCGCGGCCGGTCGTGCACTTTGACGAGCGGGGTGCGGCTTTTCACGCGCTGGGCTGGGCGCTGGCCACGGGAAAACCGGCGGTGCTCATCTGCACCTCGGGCACCGCGGCGGCCAACTATTGGCCGGCCGTGGTCGAGGCGGCGCAGTCGTGCGTGCCGCTTATCCTGCTGACGGCGGACCGTCCGCCGGAGTTGCTCGCTTGCGGCGCGAATCAGGCCATTGACCAAATCAAGCTTTTTGGCGGTTACGTGCGCTGGCACTGCGGCCTTCCATGCCCGGACTCGCGCGTGCCGCCGGAATCGGTGCTCACCGCGGTGGACCAGGCGTTGTATCGTGCACGGCGCGCGCCCGCCGGGCCGGTGCACCTGAACTGCATGTTCCGCGAACCTCTTGCGCCTGTGTCCGGCGGCGCCGGCCCCGGGTCGTTCGACAAGCGCCTGCGCGCCTGGGCCGAAAGCGGGCTTCCATACACGCGCTGGGAGGAGAACGCCGCGCGATTGGCGGACCGCACGCAAAGCGACGTTCTCGAATTGATGGGTTTCGCGCGGCGGGGCCTGATTGTTGCCGGGCAGCTGCACAAGCCCGATGAAACCGACGCGGTCCGCGCTCTAGCGGACGCGTCCGGCTGGCCCGTGTTCCCCGATATTGCCTCGGGGTTGCGGCTGGGCGCGCAGGGGCGGAATTGCGTCGCGTTCTACGACCTGATGCTGCTCTCGGAGATGTTCCGCGAACGCTTTCGGCCCGATGTGGTCCTGCATCTCGGCGGACCGGTCACATCGCGGCGTTTGCAGGAGCATCTGGCCGCGGTCCGGCCGGAATACGTGCGCATCGCGGACCATCCCGAGCGGCATGACCCGTTGCACCACGTGACGCGGCGCATCGAGATGGACGTTGCCGCGTTCTCGCGGTGGCTTGCCGCCTCGGTTGCCAGATTGCAGGCAAACCCGTGGTCCGCGATGCTCGTCCGCGCGAACGAGGCCGTTTCGGCGGCGACGGCGGCTTGGTCCGCCGCGCAAGAAGGGCTTAGCGAAATCGAAGGGGCGCGGCTTGTTGCGAAGTTGTTGCCGGAAGGGGCGGCGCTCTTCTGCGCCAACAGCATGCCGATCCGCGATTGGGATATGTTCGCGCCATTCGACGGCCCCGCTGCGCGTGTCTTCGCGAACCGGGGCGCGAGCGGCATAGACGGCAACGTTGCGACCGCGGCGGGTCTTGCCAGAGCGTTGGGGCGACCGGTTGTGGCCGTCCTGGGAGACCTGGCGGCTCTGCATGACCTCAATTCGCTTGCTCTGCTCAGAAACCTGAATGCGCCCTGTGTGTTGGTCGTGGTCAATAATGACGGGGGCGGCATCTTCTCCTTTCTGCCCGTGGCGGATTACCCGGACGTTTTCGAACGCTATTTCGCGGCGCCGCATGGCTTGCACTTCCGCGACGCCGCGGCCTTGTTTGGTCTTGGATACTGCAATCCGGCGACGCGGCAGGATTTCGAAGCGGCGTTTCGCGCCGCGTTCGAGGCTGACCGCGCCGTAATTATTGAAATCAAAGCGGAACGTGCCGGAAACGCGCCGTTGCATCGCCAGTTGCAGTCGCAGATTGCCGCCGCGGTCGAAAAAGCCTGCACAGCGGAAGTCTGAGCCCGTTTCGCGCCGCATATCAGGGACCGCAGTCGGGTAAGGGAGGCAAGAGCGTGCGGGTCAGAAGCCAGGACGGTTGGCGTATTTCGGGAGAAGTCCACCACCCGCCTGTAGTCTTCCTTCACGGTTTTATGGGCGATGCCGCGGATTGGGACGACATCGCGTCGGCGTTTTCAGGCGCCTTCCGGTGCCTCTGCGTCGACCTCAACAGAATCGTGGCGGATACCGCGGGAAGGTGCGGCATGGCTGATGTGGGCGCGCGCGTGTTAGGGGGGCTGGACGCATTGGGTATCGGGCGCGCCGCGTGGGTAGGCTATTCGATGGGCGGACGCCTTGCGCTGTATTGCGCGCTGGAATATCCCGGGCGCGTTTCAAGGCTCGTGCTCGAATCGGCGTCGCCCGGGTTACGCGAGGAAGACGACCGGGCGCAGCGGCGGGAACACGACGCGGCGCTTGCGCGACGGCTGGAGGAGGCGGGCGCGTATCCGCGCGGGGAGGAGTATGCTTCCTTCCGGGCCCTTGTCGAGTGGTGGTATGACCAGCCGCTCTTCGCGAGCCTGCAAAACAAACGTGCGTTGCGTGAGCGTATCATCCAGCGGCGCCTTGCGGGCGATCCCCGCGTGTTCGCGCGCGTGATGCGCGCGCTGAGCATAGCGGACCAGCCCGACCTGTGGCCGCTGCTTGCGAAACACCGCATTCCGACGCTGTTGATCGTGGGCGAACAGGACCGGAAATTCCACATGCTGGCCGAGGCAATGGCCGAAGCATGCCCTGCGGTGGGGCTCCAGCCGTTCCCGGAATGCGGCCATAATGTGCACCTGGAAAACCCCGCCGGCTACGCTACTGTCTTGCGAGCGTTTCTGTCCGCGGGTCAGGGGGTGGAGTGTTGACGTTTGCGGGCCGGGACGGCGCGCTGCATGCGGGAACCGCATATTCTCTTATCATTTCGCGCGCGGCGTATGGTATTCTGACGTGGTGATTCCTCCGTGGGCTATGCGCGCAGACAGTGTGACGGTCACGTTGCCCGATGCCGCCCGTGAAGCTTTGTCGCTCCCCATCGGGGACCGCGTTCCGCTGTCGGAGTTGCTCTGGGGCAGCATTGAGCGTGGTGCGGGTTTTGAAATCGTGCAAGCATGGGCGGTCAGGGTTGGGCGGAGATGGTGCGAGAGCAAGGAAGGAAAAGTTCAGTGTCAGCGGGCGGAAGAGGCGATGGGACGGGTCAGAGAACGTCTGAGGCCTTGATTGCCGACGCCCATCCCAGAACGTCCCTGGAATCGTGCGACGCGGCCCGGTTCCAGGAGGGGAGATACGCTGGTCCGGGAAACCGGATGCTTGCTGCTGTTGATGACAGCATGGACGCGCCAGGGCGAAAGCGGGGCCGGGTCCGCGGGAATCGCAGGGAATACGAAGGCGGCCTGTTGCGCGTTCCCCATATCTCGTGGCGCGCCGGAGCGGCCCCAATGCTTGTATGTTCTGGTTTTGGCGCGCACCAGCAGAAACCCGGAGGACCAGGTGCTCCCCGACGCGGAGGACTATGCGAGAAGATGTCGAAAGGCAATTGTAACGTTGGAGATTAGGAAATGACGGTCATTCACTGGGCTGATGCCAAGACATATCAGGAAATCAAGTACCAAAAGGCGGAGGGCATCGCAAAGATCACGATCAACCGCCCGCACCGGCGTAATGCGTTTACACCATTGACGAACGACGAGATCAGCGACGCCCTGCGCGACGCGCGTTTCGACCAGGAGATCGGCGTTGTCGTCCTTACGGGTGCGGGTTCGGAAGCATTCTGTTCGGGCGGGGACCAGTACATTCGGGGAGAGCGCGGCTACGTGGATGACCGCTCCGGCGCGCATCGCCTCAATGTGCTGGACCTGCACCGGCAGATTCGCGCCTGCCCGAA
>JAGMZX010000054.1:10448-19400 GCA_018005585.1 Candidatus Hydrogenedentota bacterium
GCGATGAGCCTCGGCGCGGAGTCGCAGCCCGCGGGCTGGAGCGTCTGGTTTCTGGCGGCGCGTCCGAAGACCTTGTTCGCGGGTATCTCGCCCGTGCTCATCGGCGTTGCGATGGCCGCCGCGGACGGTGCGTCCCACATCCCCGCCGCCTTATGTGCGCTGTTCGGCGGCATGCTCATCCAAATCGGGACCAATTACGCCAACGACTACTTCGATTTTGTGAAGGGGACGGATACGGAGGAACGGCTCGGGCCGACGCGCGCGACGCAGGCGGGGCTGGTCACGCCGGCGCAGATAAAGGCCGCCGCCGCGATTACGTTCGGACTCAGCGCCGCGATTGGCCTGTATCTTGTTTATCGCGGCGGTTGGCCCATCGCCGTGATTGGCGTGCTCTCGATTCTCTTCGGGGTGTTATACACCGCCGGGCCGTATCCGCTCGGCTATATCGGTCTTGGCGACGTTTTCGTGCTGGTGTTTTTCGGACCGGTGGCCGTGGGTGGCACGTACTATGTGCAGGCAGTGACCGTAACCCCGGAAGCGCTTTTCGCCGGGCTTGCGCCGGGACTACTCGCAACGGCCATTCTTGCCGTGAACAACCTGCGCGACATCGCGGGCGACCGCAAGGCGGGAAAACGCACGCTCGCGGTGCGGTTCGGGGCCGCGTTTGCCCGTGTCGAATACATCGTTTGCGTACTCGTGGCGTGCTTCCTGACGCCCGCCGGGCTGTGCCTTGGAACCCGCGGCCACTATCCCGCGCTCGTGTCGTGGCTCGCGTTGCTGGTGGCGGCGCCCAACATCAGGAGCGTGCTGCGCGAAGAAGGACAGGTCCTGAACCACACGCTTGCGGGGACCGGCAAATTGACGTTCCTCTTCAGCGTCCTTTTTTCCGTGGGCTGGCTCTTATGAAAATCACGCGAACGTTTGTGTATCGCTATGAACTGCCGCTTCGCGCGCCCGTGGTTACGGCGCGGGGTGCCCTGCGAACCCGCGCCGGGTGGCTGCTGTGTCTGGAAACGGACAACGGGCTCAAGGGCTGGGGCGAAGCCGCGCCGCTGACGGGCTTCAGTCCCGAAACGCAGGAGGAAGCGGCGCGAGGCCTAATCGAGTGCGCGGACAAGCTGCGGGACTGTGGTCTGGTGGATGCATTTGCGATGCGGAGGACTTCCGCGTTCTGCCCCTCCGTTTCGTTTGCGCTTGAAACCGCGGTGCTGCGTCTGGCCGCGGGCGTCCTGCAGGTTCCCATGCGCCGCATCATGGCCGAACAAAGCGCGGAGACCGTACGCGTATGCGCGCTGCTGCCGGACGGCGACCCCCGGGTTGCGCGAAACGCGAAAGCCCGCCTGGGCCAGGTGCCCGCCGCGGCGAAACTGAAGGTGGGCCGCGGTTCGCCGGCGGACGACATTGCCGCCGTGCGGCAGGTTCGCGAGGCCCTCGGCCCCGATGTCGCGATTCGGGTGGACGTCAATCGCGCGTGGGACCTTCCCACCGCGCTGAATTTCGCGGGCGAGACCGCGTCATGCAACTTGGCGTATCTCGAGGAGCCGCTGCGCGACTGGCGCGACCTGCCCGCCTTTGCAAGCGCATGCCCCGTGCCCTATGCGCTTGATGAGACACTGCAGGAGAATAAGGATTACCTCGCGACGCTGCTGTTGAGCGGCGGGAAGGGCGCGAATGCCTATCTGGACCACGTCTTGCGGGGGGCGCGCGCCTGGGTGGTCAAGCCGTCGCTGATGCATTTTCACGGGCTGGTCGAATGGCTGCGCGAGGTGGAGCCGCCGCCATACGTCGTGGTCAGCGGCGCCTACGAGTCCGGCGTCGGCATGAGCGCGCTCGCGCAATACGCCGCGGCCATCAGTGGTCCCGGCATCGCCGCCGGTCTTGATACCTATCACGTGCTCGGCCGTGATGTACTGCGCGAGTCTCTGGACTTCGGCGGCGAGATACAGATGGTTGCGCTGGACAGGCCTCTCGACCTCGACCCGGGCTGCCTGGAGTGCGTGTGGGATGGCTGAGTTCGAGTGCCCGTTGCACGCTGCCGCCCTGGAGACGCCCTGCGCGCCCGCACTGGTGTCCGGGTCGGGCGCACTTTCCTTTCGGGATGTTGAAGTTCGCGTGCAGGCGACGGCCGCGGCGCTTCGAAACGCCGGGCTCCGGCCAGGCGGGCGCGCCGCTTTGCCAGGCCGGGCGAGCAGCGGGGACATTACCCTGTTTCTCGCCTTGTTACGCGCGGGCGTGGTGGCATGCCCCGTGAATCCTCGCTTTCCGGAAGCTTACGCCATGGCGCTCCTGGGGCGCGTGGGCGCGCAGCGCCTCCCGCCGTTGCCGGACGTTCCCTCCGCCGGCGACGCCCAGGTGGAAGCCGCGCCGCCTCGAATTCCCGAAGACCGTCCCGCCACTATCATTTTCACGTCGGGCAGCGCGGGCTCGCCCAAGGCTGCGCTGCACAGCTACGGGAATCATTGCCACAGCGCATTGCAGTCCAACCGCAATATCGCGCTCCGGCCCGGCGACTGCTGGCTCCTCTCGCTGCCGATGTTTCATGTTGCCGGAATCGGGGTCCTCTTCCGGTGTCTTGTCAGCGGCGCGGCAGTTGCCGTGCCAGAAGACAGGGAGCCCATCGAAGCCGCGGTCGTCCGTTACGGCGTAACGCATCTCTCCCTGGTTGCCACGCAACTTCACCGCCTGCTGCAATCGGAAGAAGGCCGTGCCGCCTTGCGCCGGGTGCGGGCCATCCTGCTCGGGGGCAGCGCTTTTCCCGATGGACTCGTGCGAGAAGCCTTTGCGCTCGGCCTTCCCATCTACACCAGTTATGGTCTCACGGAAATGGCGTCGCAGGTGACTACGACGCGCGCCGGTGACCCGCTTGACCGGCTCTTGACCTCGGGCGCGCCGCTCAGCCCCGGCAACCTGCGCATTTCCGGGGACGGCGAGATACTCGTGCGCGGGAAGACGCTGTTTCTTGGCTACGTCGATGGCGAGCAGGTAATGCGGTCCCTGACGGAAGACGGCTGGTTTGCCACGGGTGACCTCGGCGCACAGGACGCGCAGGGATACCTCGCCGTAACGGGCAGGCGCGACAACATGTTCATTTCCGGTGGCGAGAACATCCAGCCTGAAGAGGTCGAACGCAGCCTCTGCAAGTGCGTCGGCGTGTGCGAGGCGCTGGTGGTGCCGGTTTCCCATGCCGAATTTGGGGCTGTGTCGGCCGCCTTCGTCCGCTATGCGCCGGGAACCGCGCGCGACGAAGCGGGGTTGCAGCGCGAACTCGAAAAAGCGCTCCCCAAATTCAAAGTGCCGCGCCGGATCCTGCCTTGGCCGGAAGACCTGGCCGGGCTGGGCATCAAGCTGGGCCGGAAAGCATTTGCTGAGCGCGCGTCAGTACTTCTTTCGGGGTAGCTTGCTCGAAATGAGGTCTGGTTGCTTCGGGCGATGACGGGAATTGGCCGATAGTGCCAAAATTCGCGCTGCCGTTGGGGAATTCCGCCGAAAAATGCAAGGCCGCCCGCTCCCGCGAACGGCCTTGTGAAAACGCGGCTTGATTCAGGCAGGCCAGCCCATTCGGGCTTGCTTGCGCCGCAGCGCGTGCAGCCGCTTCATCTCTTCGAACGCTTCCTGAGCGCAGGTGGGGCAGTACCCGTGGCTCACGTCGGTGTTGGGTGGGAGAGGCGTCCTCGGCGCTGCCCAGATGACCCCCCTTCGCACCTTTCCGCATACGCAACATTGAACTACCATGTTCCAAGCCTTTCCTGTTAGCGGCGCCTGTCTTGAAGGAAGCAATTCTCATGCCATCTCCGCCTGCCCGCGGCCCGGCTGCGGCAAATCCGCGCAGAACAAGGCTCCCGAGTGTTGCCGACGCAAACGGTCCGTCCCACAGTAGTGCAGCATTTTCCGACTTGGTGACAAATTGTGCCTGTCGAATCGCCGGTTTCCTGCCGAAGAACGCGTGCACATGCACCATGCCCCTTGAGTGTTCGAACATTTGTCTGCCTGCAACGTCAACTATTCAACGATTTGTCAAGGCATGCAGTTGACATGAATGGGAGTGACGTCCGGGCGTCCTGTTCCCTTCGCGGCCCCGAACGGCAGCAACGTCTCCATGCGCCCTGCAAGCTCTGCCAAGAGTGTCTCTTGCCTATTGCAACGCACCCGGGCACAGCGGCATTCCCGGGGATGGGGCGCAACGGTCTACCCGCGAACGCGGATGGTTCGTTTACAGACATTACACCGCATCGAATCGCCCTGGAATGACGGCGCCAGTTGGTGCACTGCGCCACAGGCGCACTTGAAGGACGTCCACTGGCCGGGCTCGCGCGCAATCTCGAGCACTTCCTGCGAGGGTGATTTGGCCTTGGCCAGCGGAATGACTGCGTCTGCGCCTTGCGAGCCTGCCGCCGCGACCGTCGCCAGCGCAGTCAATTGCGCGACGGGCACTTGCAGGTCCTTGCCGCAACGCGGGCAGCCGATGTGGTTCTGCTTGAATTCGGGCGGAATCTTCACTTTCATGCCGCACGCGCATGCCAGAAACAGGAACTGGTTCACCTTGCGCAGGATGTCGCCTGTCTCGCGCATGCGTTGCCGCGCGTCTTTCGGCGCCGGCGCCGCTTCGCCCGACGGCCCGCGCACCGGCACCGGAGTTGCCTCGGCCAGCGCGGAGGGCGGCAGCCTGCCCGCGCGGCCGCCTTCGGTCTTCTTCCAGGCTTCCTGATAGTCCGCGAAGGCCGCGCCGCCGGCCATCGAACGCAAAATGCGGACGCGCTTCTCAATGGGCGGGTGCGTGCTTGTCAGACTGAACGCCGCCATGCGCCCCTTTTCCAGCGGGTTCACGATGAACATGGGCGCGGTCGCACGCGACACTCGTTGAAGCTTTTGCGTGTCTTGCGCGAGCAGTTCCAGCGCGGACGCCAAACCCTCCGGATAGCGCGTGAACACGGCCGCGCTTGCATCGGCGAGGTATTCGCGCCGGCGGGAACATGCGAAGTAGACCAATTGCCCGAGTATGGGCGCAAGTATGGCCAGAACGATCGCAGCGACGAGCAGAATCGCCTGTGCCTGGTTGCCGCCGCGCCGTCCGCCGCCGCCGTAGCGGCGCGACATGCCGGAATGGAACATGCCGCGCAAGAACAGCTCGGATAGCAGCACTATCGCGCCAAGCATGATGCCCACGACGGTCATATACCGGATGTCCTGGTTCTTGATATGGCCGATTTCGTGGGCAATCACGCCTTGGAGCTGGTCGCGGTTCACTTGCGCGAGCAGTCCGCTCGTGATGGCCACGGCCGCCGTCTCGGGATTGCGGCCCGTGGCGAAGGCGTTCATGGCCTGGTCGTGAATGATGTAAACGCGCGGCATCTTCGGCAGGCGCGACGCGATGGTCATTTCCTCGACCACGTTGAAGAGCTGCGGATGGTCTTCCTTCTGGATTTCCTGAGCGCCGCTCGCCGAAAGCAGGATGCGGTCGCCCTGCGCGTATGTGACCAACGTGAGGATAATCCAGAGGCCCGCTGCCGCGATAAGACCGAAGAACAGGCCGTCCGGCGTGAGTATCGCTCCGCCGATTCCCGCGCCGAGCGCCGCCAGCAGAAGCAGCATGACGAAGACCAGTACTACCGACCTGCGCTGGTTTGACCGTATCTGTTCCCACATGGCGTTTCTCATGTCCTCTGGCGCCGCATGACCGCGGCGCCGTCGTGCGCATCAGTCTACCCCCGTAGCGTCGCGAATGCGAATCATGCGTCCGCAGCGAGTGCACGTCATGCGCGGCGCGTCAAAAAACGGCGACAACTGATTCTCGCCGCCGCACACGCACCTGAAGGTCAGCCACGCTTCGGCGGGCCGCGCGATTTCGGCCGATTCCTTGACCCCGTTGGCCGCCTGCGCTTGCGGCAGCGGCCTGGCCGAGGGCAGGCGCACGTCCTGGCCGCAGCGAGGGCACGCCACGTGGCCGCGCGCGTGCCACGGCGGCAGCTTGATGCGCATGCCGCAGGCGCAGGTCAAGAACGTGTATCCGTTGACGCCCCGGACCAGGTCGCCGGCGTTGCGCAGTTGCCGCCGGACTGTCTGGGCGGCCGCTGCGGTCTGGGTATGCGCTTCCCGGATGGGATAGACGCTGATTTTCACGGCCGCGTTCCGGGGAAACAGCCGCGCCGCCGTGCCGGCGGCCTGCTGCCATGCGCGCTCGTAGCGCTCGAAGGAAACGGCGCCGTGGATGCCGCGCAGGATGGCTATCCGTTGCTGGACCGGCGCATGCGTGCTCGCCAACAGTAGCGGCGTGTGGATGCCGTGCTCTTTCCGGTAGGGATTCAGCGTGCAGAGCGTCGCGATGCGCCGGTTACGTTGCAGAAGCGTGTGAACGTCGCCTGCCATTACGTACAGGCCCGACGCGAGCCCCTCCGGATAGCGTGTGTACACAGCGGCGCATGCGTCGGCGAGGAAATCGCGGCGCCGCGCCGTGCCGAAAAGAAGCAACACGGCGTACACCGGCGCGAGCAGGGCCAGAAATCCGCTGCACGCTTGCAGGATGCGGTGCGCCGGGGTGAGCCGGGGCGCTTCCCCGCCAAACCGCCCCGCGTTGCGCCGGAGCGCCGGCGCCGTTGCGGCCCAGCCCGGCCCCCGTGCGGCGCCCGTCATGAGGCTGGCCAAGGTCAGGAACAGCACGTCGCCGTTGGCGATGTGCGCTGTTTCATGCGCGATGATTCCCTGGAGTTGGTCGCGGTTCAACCGCGCCAGTGCGCCCGACGTGACGGCGATGGCCGCGTTGTCCGGGCCAAAGCCGGCCGCGAGCGCGTTCATCGCCGGGTCATCGATCACGTAGGGGCGCGGCATGCGCGGCAGCGCCGCTGCGAGGCTCATTTCCTCAACGACATTGTAGAGTTGCGGATGGTCTTCCTTGCGCAGGGGCCGTGCGCCCGCGCTCGCGAGCAGGATGCGATCTCCCTGCAGGTACGTGATGACGGTGAGGAAGATCCAGATGGCTGCCGCCGCTTCGACGCCCAGAAGCCCCGCCATCGGGTGAAACCCGCTGCCCATCCGCGAGCCCGTCGTTGCCGCGCGCCACGCGTCGAACACCCATGCGGCGCACCCGCCGCCGATGAAACCCGCCGCGACAAAGAGAGACAGGCTCAGCGCGGCCAGCGCCGCTGCGTGTGCGCGATTCAACCGCACCAATGCCCACATGCCGGGAATTCGCCTCAGAACGCCTGCCTGGTTACAGGGAAGCCGCCTGCAGAACAACCTGCAGCGTGCCAACCATGCCATGACCGTGCCAACAAGTTCCAGCCCCCTTGGCTGCGGCTATCGGCCCCGCCATGCTTCCGTACGAATGTCTCAAATTAATCTGGTGCGGGGGACCTTGCGGTCGCAAGACCGGACCAGGTATCAGGACCGGAATCAATCCCTTGCCTTGACGCGCCAGAGGGTGAGGTAGAGAGCGACGGAGACCACGGCGGCGCTGAACCAGAACACGGTGGCGCGGTGGAAGTCGTGGATTTCGGCGCCGTATTGAGTCATTCGGCCGGCCTCGATGAGCGCGCCGCTGATGCGGTCCTGTATGGACGCGCCGACGTAGGCGAAGAAGCCGACGAAGCCCATGGCTGCGCCCGCGGCGCGTTTCGAGCAGATGTCGATGGCGATGAGCCCGCCCAGGAAAACAAGCAGGCCGCCCAGGCCGAACCCGAACGTGGCGAGTCCCACGAAATGCCACGGGCTGAAGGGCTTGTAGACGGTCAGGTGGTCCGTGCGGAACGCCTGCGCGAGGGCGAGACGGAACGCGGCGCTGCCGCCGGTCGTGCTCGGTTTGCCCACGTTCATCCGGTATTCGACGCGATAACCGGTCCAGGGGATGTGCCGGCCGGAGGGCTTGACCTGCCAGATAACGTGAATGTCATGTGCCGAGACTTCAGAAAGGCTTTCGACAACGGTTGCGTCAGCCTGAACGGCGAGTCCCTGCGCGCGCAGGGCATGGGCGACGTCGCCGGCGAGCGGACCGGGCGTTAGGCGCGGCGCGAGCGCGGAGTCGACGGTCGTGAGGAACGTCGACGGCGCGAGGAACAGGATGGCGAGCCCGGCGATGTTGATACAGCCGTAGAGCAGCGTGGTCACGTTGCGCCGTGCGCGGAAGAAGAAGTCCGAGACGATGCCGGACGACAGCGCGCCCAGGGTTTCGATGAGCTTGGCCCAGAAGAGGATCATCCCCGCGCTGATGAGCGGGTAGCCTTTGGCTTCCTGGAGGTAGATGACTCCCCAACTGTTGATGCCGTAGCGCGCGACGTAGATGGCCATGCAGCACAGGCCGAGCACCCAGACGTAAGGGTTCTTGACTACCTCGAGTTGCGCGTCGCGGACGGATATGGCGGGCTCGCGCGATTCCTGCGTGTGATCGTCCTTGTAGTCGGCGATGGGCGGCAGGCCGTAGGTCTGGGGCCGGTCGGCGAGCAGGCGGAACATCAGGAGCGCCATAATCGCCGAGACGGCGCCCGCGGTCCAGAATCCTTCGCGGTAGCCGTAATGTGAAACGATGGTGGCGGTGATGGCGAAGGTCAGACCCTCGCCGATGCTGTGCGCGGTGCTCCAGATGCTGTAGCGGGTGCCGCGCTCGCGATTGCTGAACCATTGGGCGATCGCCGCGCCGCTGGGCGCCGCGCCCATGGACTGGAACCAGCCGTGTATGGCCCAGAGCGTGACCAGCACGGGCACGGACCAATGGAACCCGAAAGCGAAGACGATGCCCGCCGACACGAGCAGCCCGGTCGACATGAACCGCCCGATGTGGCTCCGGTCGGCCAGAAAGCCGTTGACGAACTTGCCGACGGCGTAGGTGAGCAGCAGTGCGGAGCCGATGCGGCCCAGGTCGTCCGCGTTCACGAAGCCTGCGTCGATCATGGGCTTCTTGGCGACGGCAAGCGCGGACCGGCACACGTAGAAGAAGCTGTAGCCGATGACGAGCGTCCAGAAGAC
>JAGMZX010000054.1:19500-34003 GCA_018005585.1 Candidatus Hydrogenedentota bacterium
CTTCCGGTCAGGAACCGCCGGGAGAAGGTGAAGACGGTGAAGATGCCGATGAGCCCGCCGTTGACGTAGTTCATGGAGCCCATGCACAGCGACAGGAAGTCGGGGTGTCTTTTCTGCAACGTCATGAAAAGCATGGCGAAACCGATCATGATGAAGAGGGACAGGGCGGACCACCAGCGGCCGGCGGCGGTCGAGCGCGCGAGCGATTTCCAGACCGCGCCCGTCGAGTGGATGGTCGAGTCGAGAGACGACATGGCCGCTGCGGCGAGCAGCACGAGGAAAACGCCTTTCAACAGCGGCAGGTCGCCGCGAATGACGAAATCGGCCAGGGGCGATTTCGGGTCGAGCGCGCCTGCGTCCTGGAAGCGGAGCAGCAGTCCGACGGTGAGGTAGAGGCAGATGAGCGCGGCCGCTCCGAAGCCGGAAACGATCAAGGACCGCTGTGCGCCGTGCAGAGTCCGCGTCGAGAGGATACGGAGGAGAAGGTCCTGGTCCGCGCCGTGCGAACCGATGGACAGCACGATCCCGCCGAGCAGCAAGATGGGCGTGAACGTGTACTGTTTGTAGTCCCACTGGAAGAACGCGGGTTCGAGCGCGGCGCCTTCGGGCACGCGGCCGTAGAGATATGCGCAGAGGAAGAGGCCCGCGCCGACGATTAGCACGCTCTGCACCTGGTCCATCATGACTACGGCGCGCAGTCCGCCCGTGAGGCTGTACGCGGCGACGAAACAGGCCACGGCGGCCACCCAGAGGAGCACGGGCCCGCCGAGCAACTGTTTCAGGGCGTAGCCGCCAATGAAAAAGCGCGCGCCGCCGGACAGGTATTTTGCGAGCAGGTACGAGGCCTCGAGCACGCGATGATTGGAGCTCATGGTCTGGTAGATGGTCAGCCGGGACGACTCGTAGAGCGCGCGCAGATAGAACAGGGCGACAAGCGTCCGCCCGATGATGTAGCCCGCGAGCAGCCAGACCAGCACGTAGCCGCCAGCCAGGCCCGCCGCGGGAAACACGACCGTAGTCGCCACGGAAGTCTCCGAAGACACCACGCTCAGGACCGCCTGGAACGGGCGCAGGCTGCGCGCGGCGAAGAAGTAATCGCCATCGTCCGCGCGGCTGCGCGCCGTCAGCGTGACCGCGGCGACCGCGCACAGATAGAGCGCCACAGGAAGCACGAAGAGAAATACGGACACGAAACCGTCTCCTTTCCGCATCGGACAGACTCCGTGATGATACCGGTTTAGGAGGCCCGAGTGTAAGCGGCGGCGCGTGCGAGGTGCGTTCGACGCGCGGGCTTGTGTATCGTGATGCGGGCGAGGGAACGGACAAGATGCGGCTGGTCGATATACATTGTCATCTGGAAGCGGAGGAATTCCGCGGTCGGTTGGACGCCGTCCTCGCGGATGCGCGCGCGGCGGGCGTCGTGAAACTTGTGACGGCGTCGGTGGCGCCCGAAGACTGGCCCGTGTCGCAGGCGCTGGCGCGGCATTATCCCGAGGTCGCCTTTGCTTGGGGCGTGCACCCCTGGTACGCGCGGGCGCATCACCTGGAAATGCTCGAGCCGCTGACCCGCGCGAAGGAAACGGGCGCGGCGGCCATCGGCGAAATCGGGCTGGATACGAAGGTCGAATCGCCGCCCATGGAACTGCAGGAGCGTATTTTCGCGGAGCAGTTGCGCATCGCAAAGGAGGTCGGGCTGCCGGTCGTGCTGCATTGCCGCGGCGCATTCAACGAATTGCTGCTGGCCCTGCGCCGGGTTGGCGCGCCCGCATGCGGCGGCGTGGTCCATGCCTTTTCCGGGAGCGTCGAGATTGCGGAGGCGCTGATCAAGCTCGGCATCCGCTTCTCGATGGGCGGCGCACTCACCTGCAAGCCAAGCCGGAAACGCGTGGCCGTCTTACAGCGCATCTATCCGGACCATTTCCTGCTGGAGACCGACAGCCCGGACATACCGCCCGTGCAGGCGCCGGAAAAGCCGAATGTTCCGGCGAATATCCGGTACGCGTTGCGCGGCGCGGCGGCGATCTTGAATGTTCCGGAAGAAATGGTCGCGGAACAGACCACGGCGAACGCGTGGCGATTGTTTAACTTCGGTGCGGCGCGAAGCGTCGAAGGCCGCACCGGCGAGACCACGGAACAGGCACATGGCGGAAAGTAACGAAGCGTGGGACAGCCGCACCGAACTGCTGGTCGGCGCGGAAGGCATGGCGCGGCTGCGGGCCGCGCACGTGGCCGTGTTCGGGTTGGGGGGCGTGGGTTCGTACGCGCTCGAAGCGCTGGCGCGCGCAGGGGTTGGGCACCTGACGGTGGCGGATTTCGACCAGGTGTCGCTCTCGAACGTGAACCGTCAGACCCTGGCGTTGCGAAGTACGGTCGGCTGTCTGAAAACGGAACTTGCGGCCGCGCGCATCCGTGATATCAGCCCCGGCGCGGTGGTGCATGTCGTGGCCGATTTTGTGGACGAAGGCAACATCGAGTCTGCCCTCGACGGCGGCGCTGGTTACGTTATTGACGCTATCGACACGGTGCGCGCGAAGGTGGCGTTGCTGGCGGCGGCACACCGGCGTGGCCTCTACGCCGTCAGTTGTATGGGCGCGGCGAACAAGCTCGACCCGCGGGGCATATGCGTCAGCGATATTCGGGCAACCACGTGCTGCCCTCTGGCGAAGGCCGTCCGGCTGCGGTTGCGGCGGGCCGGGATCGCGGGCGGCATAAGCTGCGTGTATTCGGAGGAGAACCGCAAGACGTGGCGCAAGACAGGCGAACCGGACGCGCGGCGGAAACGCTGGGTGCAGGGCAGCATCTCCTATGTGCCCGGGATTATCGGACTGACCGCAGCCGGTCTGATTGTCCAGACTATCCTCGGCGAGTTGCTGCCAGTCTAATGCACGGGCGCCGCGTAGCGCGTATCGAGCACGAATTTGATGATGTCGCGCCGCGTGATCAGGCCGACGATCCGCCCGTCCCGCAGAATGGGGACCCGGCGGAAATGGCCTTCAATCATCGACTCGGCGATATCGATGAGGTCCGCGTCCTCGTCAAAAGTGACCAAATCGGTGGACATAATGTCCATAACCAGCGCGTCGCCCAAGTGTGGCTGGTACAACACCTTCAGCATGTCTTTCTCCGAGACGACGCCGACGAGTTTCTGCTCTTCGTCCACCACGGGCAACCCCGTAATGTCATTCTCGACGATCAAACGCATGGCGGTTTGAATCGGTGTGTTCTCGGCGACGGTAACCAGATTGGTCGCCATAACCTCTCTTGCGGTCAGCATGACGTGTTTTCTCCTTTGGTGGCCGGTAGACCAAATCTCTTGCGCCCGGATGATTCTGGCCTTACAGCGCCTTGTATAGTATCAGACCGGAGCGGTATCTGCCTAGGTTTTTCTCGGTCTCAGAATACACAGTATTTACAGTTCGCGCGGGGTAACACCGTTACTGCGGCGGTGCGCCTGACAAGCCGGACCTTGTGCCTCGGACGGGTTCAGGCGGGTGAGTTGCCGTCGCCGCTCTGGGCATCTATCGCCGGGTTGGGTATGCGGGATGTCACGGTGTCGTAGAGGGCGAAACCGGCCTTCTGGTAGGTGGGAAGCGCGACGGGGCTGTCGAGGGAACACGTATGAACCCAATAACGGCGCGGGCGGGGATTCCTTTTCCAAACGCAGCTCATGGACCAATCCAATGCGCTGCGGCCATAGCCGCGCCCGCAGAACTCAGGGACGATGCCGAAGTAATTGAGCAGGATGTCGAGCGGGTCGCGGCAGTTGAATTCGATCATGCCGATGGGTGCGCCGCGCAAATAGGGGACGTAGAACTCAAAGGCGGGACTGTGCAATTCTGCGCGAATCTCATCGTCGGATTGCAGTTTGCGTTCCCACCAGACCCAAGGCTCGCTGATTTTGTTGTAAAGGTAGCGGTAGAAATGAATGGGCGTGTCCCAGACGCGCACGATTTCGAGTCCGTCGGGGAGCCGCGCAGGGGCGCTGAGTGGCTCTGGCGCGGACATTTGCAGATACCAGGTGGTAAGTGTAATGGTGTCCGCGGGGGGATAGGGCGTGTCGGTCATTGCGTTGGCCCGTCCGGGTTGTACTGGAGGAGTTCATACAGTTCCGCGCGCGTCTGCATCTGGTTCAGGATGGCGCGCTGCGTGCCTTGCATCTTGATGGCTTCGAGAGACTTGCGCATGGCGTACATGGCCGACCGCTGGAGGGTGACGGGGAAGATGACCATGTTGTAGCCGAGCCCGCCGAGTTCGCCCACCGTCAGACACGGGCTCTTGCCGAATTCGGTCATGTTGGCGAGCAGATTACCGCCGACGGCCGTGGCGAAGGCGCGAAACTCCTCCGCCGATGCGAGCGCTTCGGGGAAGACCGCGTCCACCCCGGCGTCCCGGTACCGTTTTGCGCGCTTGATGGCGGCGTCGAATCCGTCCACGCTGCGTGCGTCGGTGCGGGCGATAACCATGAAATCGGGGCAGGCGCGGGCGCGGAGCGCAGCGTCGAGTTTTGCCAGAAAATCCTCGACTGGCACGAGGCGCTTGCCTTCCAGATGACCGCAGCGCTTCGGGAATTCCTGGTCCTCCAGGTGAATCGCACTTGCGCCGGCTTCTTCGAGCAGCCACACGGTCCGGGCGGCATTGTCCGCTTCGCCGAAGCCCGTGTCGGCGTCCATGACAATCGGGAGCGCCACGGCCCGGGCGATGGTGCGTGCCTGATATTCCGCCTCCGTGAGGGTCATCAGGCCCGTGTCGGGCAGTCCGCCGACGCTGTTGGCGAGCACCGCACCGGACAAATACGTGGCCTCGAAACCGGACGCTTCGATAAGGCGCGCGCTGAGCGCATTGATGGCGCCCGGGATGGCAATCGTGCGCTGCGCGATGGTCGCGCGGAGGCGTGCCGCGCGTTCGGCGGACGTCGGGTGCAACGGTGTTTCTCCTGTCACGGTCTTCCGCGCGCGGAAGCGTGCCAAGGCGCGTGGGGCGGTGTCAAGGTCGCGCACCCGGCGGGCCTACAGCGGCGCGGGAATGACGAGCAGCGTATAGATTTCGTTGGGACGCAGGGCCACGGTGACCACGTTGTCCGAGACCGGGAGGATTCCGGTGGGCGCCTCGAGCGCGGTTGCGACGTGGGCGCGCGCGACACGGCGGCCTTCCGGCAGGGAGAAGCGCAACGTCACGCTCGCAGGCGCGCCGCGCTGTTCGAGCAAGCGCACGACAAAGCCCTCGCCGGACTCCGCGGTCTTGATGCAACTCGCAATTGCCGCGTCCCCTTCGAGGCGGAGAAAAGACTCGGGCAGCGGCGATTCCGGCCCGGTGCGCGGCGCGAGCCAGGTTGTCAGAAGCGGGTGGAATGGCTGCCACGCGATGCGGGTCGCGCGCACGGGGTCATATTCGCCCGCGTATGCCGCGAGACGGTAGCGGAATGTCGTATCGCCTTCCTGGTCGGCCTTGAAATTGGTGTCCCAGCAGTTGTTCATGACAAGCGAAAACACGTGCCCCTTGTCGAAGGCGAGTGTATCCGCCCAACGGTAAGTGTTGATGCCGCCGAGGGTGACCACGGGCGCTTCGAGCGGCGCGAAGATGACGCCGAAATCCTGCCCGGATACATCGAGCCAGTGCTGGATGGAATAGAAATCAAAGCAAGAGTGCGGCAGCTGGTCGATGCCCGGTCGCATGACGGCATCGGCAATCTGGGCGTGGAATACCGGTTCGGGCACATCGAACGGGAAGGCAAAATATACGCTTTCGGGGCCGGTATTCGCCTCCTTCCGCACGGTGTTCTCGACGTCGACCCAGGGCAGCCCGTCGTACAGACGTACCCGCTGCACGATCTCCGGAGCGTGGGGGAGCGAAGTGCGCCGGACAAATTCGGAGAAGACGGGGCCGCGCCAGTGTCCGATGATTTCGCCCTCCGCCGCCGCGGTGCGCTCGAATTCGACCGGCGCTTTCGCGCTTACCGCCTCGCGTCCGCCCACGGGCTGGTCGTGGACCGGCTGGTTGCCGTGAAAGGCGGCGCTTGCGTCGAGGAGCCCGCGGCGCAGTTCTTTGCTGTACCATTCCCGCCACGCGCCGGACCGCGTGTCCATGACGAGCCGGTACGCTTCATTTTCGAGCGTGAAATCATCGGGCGGGCGCATCTCCAGCCTGGTCTCGGGAGCGTCGCGAAACTCGTACACGGCATAGCCGAGTGCGGGGATGTCGCGCGCGACGAACCAGGCGCGTTTGTGATCCGGCGAGAATTGGACCGGAACGGGAATACCAGTGCGCACGTTGGCCGCCACGGCGCCCGCGGCGTTTTCGAGCGGCGAACCGGCCAAGGCGAGTTCCACGACGTCGTCCCGCGCCCACGGCAGCGTATTCCACACGACCACGCCGGGCCGGCGCGGGGCCGGCACGCGCCGGGCAAGTGCCGTCAACGCGTCCTGCAGCACGGTGTCCGTGAGTTCCCGGGCATCAGCGGCTTGACGTGCCTTCCACGCCCACTGCTCGCGCGTTTCGACGCTGTCCGGCTCGCTGATGCTCCGCGATGCGCCCCAGGTGTGCTCGTCGAAATGCAGCATGGCGTTATAGGCGTGCGCGATCCGTTCCGTGGGAAAGGCCGCGGCGGGTTCCGCAAGCGCGAGCAGCGTTTGCAGCGCCTCCGCCGCCGCAAGCCGGTCGTGGACAAGGCGGTTCATGCCCGTTTCCCGGGCGGTGCTCGCGGGCCCGTCGGCCCACCAGCTCGGGATGTCGCCGCGGCGGGTTTCCGTCTGCGCCCCGTACTGTTTTTCGAGCGCGTCGAGATATTCGCGGTTCGTGGCGACGACAATCCGGGGCCACAGGTATTTCTCGTTCCACTGGCGCGCGTTCTTGCTCGCGTCGAGGTCCGGCGGCAGGTTGTCGCCGCCCATGCGCAGTTGGACCAGGTCCACGAAAGCGCCCGCTTCCTCGTTGCGGCGGATAATCTTGAGGAATTCCTCCTCGTGCAGGCCCGGCTCGCGGAAGAAGTTGCCCTCGCGGTAACTATCCGTGTACCAGACGAATACCCGGCTGCCGTCGGGGCCTTCCCAGTAGAAGGGGCGCGGCGCGGCGCCGGGCCGGTGCCAGAGGAACTGGCCGCGAATGCTGTTCGCGCGCAGGGCCGCGCGCGGCATCCGGGCCTCGACGAGCAGTTCGGGGAGCGCCCACGTGTAGCCCGGGACATCGTCGATCATGATGGTGTCGATGGGCACGCGATAGCGTCTGCGCAACGTGTCCGCGAAGTAGAGGCAGCGGATGAGTTCTTCGTGACCCACGAGTTCCGTGGGCATGTTGAGGTAGAAGCCGCAGATTTCGATGCGTCCGTCGCGCACGAAGTCCATGAACCGCGCCACTTTTTCAGGCGCGTGCCGGTCGATGTACTCCTTCATGAGCGCGGAGACCTCGACGGTCCAGCGGTACCGGCTGTCTGGCGGCCAGTCCGCGGTTTCTTCGCAAAAATGCACGGCGTCATTCATCTCCCGGGTCAAGCGGTTGATGACCACGGGCTGCGGCTCGGTGTACCCGATGTCGTAATGCGTGTGGGGCGTCATGTAGAAGGTCCAGGGACGCACCGGCGCGACCGGGACGGTCTGTTCGAGAGTCTTGGCTGCGTCTGTCTGGAAGGCAATTTCCAGGTTCGTGGGGGTTTCGGGTTCGGGCAGGTACAACGTAATGGGGCCGGTCTGCAGTTCCTCCAACTCGACCGTCATGTTGAGTCTGGTGCCGGCAAAAGTCACGGACAGCGCGCCCGGGAGCGGAAACGGGCCCGCGTCGCTGACCGGCTGCAGGTGAACGCGGCGTTTTGGCGTGTCCGGCGCGCGCAGCACGAACGGCGTGACGTTCACGCTGAGCCGGAGCGTATCCAGCGCGTGTTGCCGCTGCGCGGCTTCTTCCGCGGCGAGAGCGGCGCGCATGGTCTCCAATTCCGCGCCGTAGCAGATGCGCACGTTTCGGAAGCTTGCGCGGGCGCCGTCGTGGACGTGCACGCCCGCGCCGCCGGGCCGTTGGTTCGGGTACGGGGCGCGCAGTTGCCATTCCGGCGGCTCGGCCGAGTCCGCGGGCCAGCATTTGGCGAGCACGAGATGCCCGATGGCGGCGGCTTTGAGCCGCCACCATGCGTCCGGCTGCAGCCCGAGTCTGGCTTCCGTGCGGACGATGTCGCCGTATTTTCCATTGGCGTAGGGAATCATTTCGAGGCAATCGAGCTGGTCGTAGTAGCGCACCGTCACGCAGACGTCGTTGTCGCGCGCCCGGAGCAGTATCCCGAAATTGCGTCGCCCGGAGTCGTCAGACCGGACTTCCGCGTCGACCAGGACATCGGCCCCGGGCACATCGATTACGCGGCCCGACAGCAGCGCGTCCCCGCGACTTGCAAGGACGCCATCCTGCGAGGTCCAGGCGCCTTCCTGGAAATAGGGCTTCCACGCCTCGGGCGCGATCGGGCCGTCCGCTCCGGCACACTGTGCGCTGGCAGCGGAACCGGCAAACAGCATCAGCCCCAGATAAGCCCAAACGGTGCGATTCGTAATCACGCGCTGTCTCCCTTTCTGGCAAGCGGACCGGCGGCTACCCTAACACGCGGCGGCCCTGAATTGACAAGGGCGCGCGCGGTTGCGCCTAATGAGAGGATACTCCGGCCGCCGGCACCCGGCGCGGCGCGGCCGCCGCGCGTTGGAGAATTCCCTGATGAACGCCGAACTGAATCGCCGCGCCTTTCTTGCAATCTCGGGGCTTGGGCCGCTGGCCGCGTGGTATGGCCCGCGTGCCTGCGGCCAAGGCGCGCCTGTGGTGGAACCCAAGTTTCCGGAGTTCAGCGCGCTAGGCGAGGATTTCCGCTTCGCCATTATCGCCGACCCGCAGTTGGGGCACCCGGAGGACCCGAATCCCGTCCCGGTGAATGCGCGCCGGACGCTGCGCGAAGCCGTCGAGGAATTGAATGCGATGGCTTCGCCGCCCGCGTTCGTGGTGTTCCTGGGCGATCTTGTCAATGTCTTCGATGAAGCGTCCGTGGCGCATTTCGAAGAGTGCATCGGGCCGTTGCGGTCGAAGCCGGTGCTGGTGCACGGCAATCACGACACGCATCCGCCCTATGACGGCTTTCGCGAACTCATGGACCGGGTTTGCGGCTTTCGCGACGTGTTCTATTCGTTCAATGCGGGACGCTGGCACTTCCTTGTGCTGCCGTGCAACCTGGGCGGACGCCAGCCGGAGGAAGCCGAACTGGAGTCCGCCATGCTGGCGTGGCTCGAATGGGACCTCGAAGCGAATCGGGGCCGCCCGGTTATCGTGTTTGAGCATTTTCACGCCCTGCCGCAAGGCCTGACGCAACTTGAATGGTACAGTTTCCCCCTCACGCTGCGGTTGAAGCTCAGGGATATGATTACGCGGCACGGCAACGTGCGCTATTACTTCAATGGCCACGTGCACAATGGCTTGAAGGCTTCCGTGAAGACCTCGTGGCGCTACCGGGGCGTCACGTTCATCACCGTGCCCGCTATCATTCAATCGCGCAATTTCGGCGAAGAATTCGAGCCCTTCCAGAGAGGGCTGGACGAGGGCGGGTACTACCTGCTCGCGGACATCCGGGGAGAGGAGGCGGTTCTCACCGGTTGCCTGACAGGCGAGGTGAAGACGTTTACGTATCCCCCCGTGTTCCGGGAGTTCGAGGACGCCCTGGAGCCGCGCTGGTTCCGGCGCGTGACCGAATTACCTGCCGCCGCGGCGCTGGTCAATGGCGATTTCAACCAGGGACTTGACGGCTGGCAGCCGTGCTACCGGTACCTCGCCGATGACGCGCCCGGATTCGGCTGGGCGGCGTGCGCGGCAAAGGGGCGGCGCGCGGTGCGGCTGTTTACCCGCGCAAAGACCCCCGAATGCTGGGCCAACGACGAAAACACGGAACTGTATCAGGCAGTCGCGTTGCCCGAAGGCGCGCCCGTGTTTCAAGCGGCCTATTTTCTGGAGGCGCCCCCGCGAAATGGCGGCGGCTACGTCCGTCTGTGCGCCGTCCAGGACTCGGATTTTGTGTTCATGATGATGTTCAAGTGGGGTGAAAACGAAGAGCAATCCCACGTGATGCCGCGGGCCTTCGGATATGCGTTGTACGGTGAGCAACGAAGCTGGGCGTTCCTGCAGGACCTCGGCGCGAAGCGGGCGGGCATGTACTGGGACGTGCCCGCCGTCCCGGGGCGGTGGCACGAGTTGTCGGTCAACCTGCCTGCCCTGTATGACGCGGTGCAAGGCCGGCCGGGCGCTTTCGACGCGTTGGGCGTTACAAAATTCGTCATCGCCATGGGCACGTGGGCGAACAAGCAGCCTGGCTCCGGGAGCGAGGCCTATTTCGGGGGCTTCGCCCTGGCCGCGGGCGGCCCGGAGGCCCCCTCGACGGCCGACGGCGTGCCCCTGACCACGGATGCCGCCGTGTTTACCGCCCGTTTCGGACAGGCGCTTGTTGACCGCACCGCGCGCTAACAGGAGCAGGAGTCAACGCGGGCCGTCCCGGACCAATGACCTTGCGCTGCGGGCCGGGCGCCCGCAGCTGTGGATGGTGCCTTCTTAAGCGGGCGTTTCCGTGCGACTTACATGTCTTTTTTAACTTCGAGGGGGGCGTCAAACTATTGACAAAGGAAGGGAAATAGCTTAGACTGATAAGCAGAGGGCGAAGGATGATTGAACGGCAGGTATGACGGGGGGAGCGGCGGACGGTGTAGAGTTGGAGGCGGGGATGGGGGTGGAAGTGAATGGCTGCGGGTCATGAGGCCCCAGGTTGAGTGAATGCTTGGATTGTGCCTGAATGCAGCGCGCCAGAGGGCGCGGCCTTCAGGTGGGACTGACGGGCGTGCCGGCGTTGCGGCGGGTTCCCCATGGGGCTTCGCCGTGTCGCTGAACATCTCAAGAAGGAGATCGTTTCGATGCAGGCGAGGAAAACGGTATTGGCAGCGGTTCTGGTATTGCTGGCGGTCAGCGGTCTGGCCCACGGGGCAGACGTAACCTTCGGCGACCCAGACCTCGAGGCGGTAATTCGCGCGGTATTCGACGCGAACGGCTGGACCCTCAGCACGCCGCCCCAGGACACCGAGCTGGCGCGGCCGGAATTCACGGTGTTGAACGCCAAGGACAGCAACATCGGCGACCTGACGGGCATCGAGGCCTGCACGTCGCTGGAAGAACTGAACCTCGGCATGAACCAGATCTCCGATGTGTCGCCTTTGAGCGGGCTGACGGCGCTGACCTGGCTGGATATCGGCGCGGGCGGAAACCCGTTGACAGACGACTCAATAAACCCGCTGGTGACGGGGAGCAATCTTATCACGGACATCTCCTCCTTATCCGGCCTGACCAACCTCGAATATCTGGGCATGATCGGTCTCGACGGTGTAACCAGTATCGCCGCCATCAGCACCATGACCAGCCTTTCGGAGTTGTGGCTGGGCTCGACCCCGCTGACCGACTTCGCGCCCTTGGGCGACCGCGCGGCTTCCTTGGTGCTGCTGGGCCTTATCAATACCGGCGTCCAGGACAGCGACATGGCCACGGTCGACACGCTGACGAACCTGCAGGGGCTGGGTCTGATAGCTGAATTCAGCCTGACGGACATCAGCGACTTGGATTCGCTGAATCCCGGCATGGTCTTTGCCCTGCTGTATACGCCGAGCGTCACCGACGTCGGCGTTATCTCGAATTACACGAACCTCTCCACGGGGCTGGTGGTCTCGTCGACGGGCATCACTGCGCTGCCGGACCTGTCCGGGCTCACGAGCCTGCAGGCGGCGGAATTGCGCGAGAATCCGGCCTTGGCCGACATCTCCGGCATCGCTGGCGCCACGGCTTTGAAGAATCTGAAGTTGGACCAGAATCAGATTGTCGATATCAGCGCGCTGCAAGGGCTGACGAACCTTGAAGGTCTGAGGCTAAGCGACAACCAGATTACCGATATTCAGGCGCTGGTGGCCAATGCGGGCCTGGGCGGCGACGACCAGTGTGACATCCGCAATAATCTCTTGTCCCAGGATGCGGCGTGCAATCAGGTGCCGGCGTTGAAGGCCAAGTTCAACGACCCGAACAACGTCCAGGACAATTCGGTCTGCGGCGCGGCCTATACTCTCACCATCAACGTTGTAGGCACGGGCAGCACGTGGCCGAATCCGGGAACGCAGCAGTATGCGGAAGGCGAGGTGGCTTATATCAACGCGTACTCCATCGCAGGCAGCGGTTATGCCTGGGACCACTGGGAAGGGGACGCATCGGGCACGAACCCATATTTGCAGCTGACCATGGACAGCGATAAGTCCGTGACTGCGGTATTTGTGACGCCGGGCGACTACACGCTCACGGTGATCAAAGCCGGCGACGGAAACGGCTGGCTGAATCCCGGGCCCGGCGTTCATGCGGCGCTTGCGGGGCGGGAACTCAGCCTGGGCGCGAACCCTGAGCCCGGCAATTACTGGGGCGGCTGGTCGGGCGACGTTTCAACGTTCAGTACGTGGGCAACCGTGCTCATGGACGGCGACAAGACGGTCACGGGCACGTTTTCGAGCACCGGCTATACGCTGACGGTCGGAGTGAACGGCAATGGCACCATCAACAGCTGGCCGCCGGGTTCGTATCCGCTCGCGGCGGGCGCAGTGGTGACCTTGAACGCCTTTGGCCAAGGCGGCTGGGTATTCGACCACTGGGAAGGCGACCTGCCTGGAGGCGTGGACCCCGGCGACAATCCGATTGACGTCACCATGGACCAGAACCGGTCGCTGACGGCGTTTTTCACGGAAAACCCGCCCAAGCACCTGACGATTATCATCGACGGCACGGGCGCCACGAATCCGGCGGGAAGTCCCGACCCGGGAACACAGTATTCCTATGACCAAGGCCAGTGGGCCTATGTGGAAGCTTTCTACGGGAGCGGCGGCAACGCGTTCAGCCACTGGAGCGGCGATATCGCCGGGAATGACCCCCAGGGCTACCGGCTGAACCTGCCGATGGATGCCGACCGCACGGTCACGGCCCATTATGTGGCCGCGGAATGGGAATTGTCGCTCAGCCTGACGGGCAACGGCTCCTTGTATCCCGGGGCAGGGACCTACGGGTTCCTCAACGGGTCGCAGGCCGAATTCGGCGCGGTGCGCGTAGACGGCGGCGACGCGTTCTCGCACTGGACCGGCAATCTGCCCGCCGGTGAGAACCCCGAAGCGGAATTCCACCGTATCACCATGGTTGAAGACGTTGCCGTGAACGCGGAGTTCATCCCGGGCGATTGGACGCTGACGATGAATCCCGTCGCGGGCGGCGGTTCGGCCTGGGTTCAGCCTTCGCCGGGCGTGTACGCGTACCTGACCGGGCGGACGGCCATGATCGAGGCGCGGCTCAACCCCGGCTCGTACTGGGGCGGCTGGTCGGGCGATTTCAACAGTTACGAGTTCTGGGCGCAGGTGCCGATGGACGCCGACAAGAGCGTCACGCCCAATGCGACCACGACCGGCTTTACGCTGACGGCGGACGCCGACGGGCCGGGTTCCGTCACGCCCGAGGGCGCGACGCCTTTTGCGGCGGGCGCCACGCCGACCTTGAAGGCGGTTGCGAACACCGACTCGCGGTTCACCAGCTGGACCGGCGATGTGCCGGCCGGCCAGGAGACGAATCCGGAACTGCCGCTGGTCATGGACCAGGACCGGACCATCACAGGCCACTTCATCCTGGCTGACTGGTTCCTGTACATTCAGGTGCAGGGCAACGGCACCACGGACCCGGCGCCGGATGTCTACTGGTTCCTTGACGGCGAACCGTTCAGCATTACGGCGCAACCTGAACTCGACCACGTCCTCCTTGAATGGTCGGGCGACCTGCCGGATGGTGCGGACCCGACTGCACTAACATTGTCGGGATTCATGACCCAGAACCGCGAGGTTATCGCCACCTTCGTTCCGGAATTCGTGACGGTGCCCGACCTGTCGGGCTTCGATGAGCTGCTGGCGGCGAATACCTTGGCGTCGGCTGGGCTGGCGCTGGGCGATGTGTCGTACGATTACAGCGACACGGTGCCCGAAGACCTCGTGATGGGGCAGGACCCCGCACCGGGCGCCACCGTGGCCTACGGCTCCGAGGTGGACATTGTAATATCGCTTGGCCCGTGCCTGACGGATATTCCCGACCTGGCCGGCCTGACGCAGGAGGAGGCGGAAGCGGCGCTGGCGGCTGCGAACCTCGTGCTGGGCGCGGTGACGTTTGAAGAGAGCGCGACAGTGCCCGAAGGTCAGGTCATTCGTCAGAATCCGCTTGCGGGCCTGCTGGTCTCGTGCGGCATTTCCGTGGACATTGTGGTCTCGACCGGCCCGGGCGGTGAAGGCGAGGGCGAGGGTGAAGGCGAGGGCGAGGGTGAAGGCGAGGGCGAAGGCGAGGGCGACGGCGAGGGCGAAGGCGAGGGCGAAGGCGAGGGGGAAGGCGAGGGCGAAGGCGAGGGCGACGGCGAGGGCGACGGCGACGGCGAGGGCGACGCGTGCTTCACCGAGGTCCA
>JAGMZX010000055.1:0-13671 GCA_018005585.1 Candidatus Hydrogenedentota bacterium
AGGTCATGGTCAGCGAGGTATTGATGTCCACCTTCGCGTCGAAATTGTCCGAGCGCGCGTAGACTTCCTTCACCTTCATGCCCGTCACCCACATGACGATATCGACGAGGTGGCTCCCGGAATCGTTAAGTTGGCCGCCGCCGGAGAGCGCGGGGTCCTGCCGCCAGGTGCCGCGCGTCAGGCGCAGCCATTCCTGAGCCTGGACCGCCTGGACGAACTGCACCTCGCCCAAACGCCCTTTCCTGATTTGTTCGCGCATGTAGCGGAACGTGGGCTCGAAATGCCGCTGATACGAGATCATGAGCGTGCGATTGACCCGTTTCGCGAGCGCGATCAGCGCCCTCGCGTGCCGGATGGTGCAGACCATCGGCTTCTCGCTCAGGACGTGCAGCCCCTTCTTGAGCGCCGCGGCAGTCTGCTCATAGTGCACCGTGTGCGGACTGAGAATCACCACGCCGTCCAGCGCCTCGTTCCGCAGCATGTCGCGGTAATCGCGGTAGACGGGCAACGGCTCCGAGCCGGGGCAATGCTTGCGGAATTGTTGCAGCGACGCGTCGCTGGGCTCCGTGAGCGCCGTTACCACGGCCTTCTTAGTGGCGGCAAGACGCTGAAAGTGGCCGATGGCGATTCCGCCTGCGCCGACAAAACCGATGCGTAGCTTCCCGGGCATAGTCATACTCCTTCCGCGCTGAGTTCGGGGTGTGGAAAGCCACTCTAACCGTTGCCGAAGCGATTTGCAATCGGCAGCTGTTCCTGGTCTGTGCTATTCCTCGGCAGCCGCCTGACGGAACGCCTTTTCGTAGCGGGCGGCGGCGCCGGGCGCGTTGTGCATCACGACCACCGCGCAGTCGTGAAGCGGGCCCAGGCCGATTTCCGCGCGGCCCTCGATTACGTTCAGCGGCAGTGCCTCGATGCCGCCGGGACCGATGCGCAGCGCGGCGCCGGGCCGCAGCCACGGCGGCAACGGCACACCGAGTTGCACATCCGTCTTGTCCGCGAAAGGATATGCTTCCGGATGGATCTCATAATCGAGGTTCGCGACGCACAGAATGAGCGCATCCCAGTTCAACAGCGGCGCGACGTCCACTTTCTCCGGGGCCTGCGTTTCGAGCGCAACCGGCTCGGACGCGAGGAAATCGTCGCGCAGAACCGTCATGACGCGGCCCCAGCCGCGCATGGCCTCGATGGCGTCCGGAAACTTTTCCGCGAGTGCACGGTCGTGATTGAACCAGAGAATACCCTTCGCGCCACGGCCGAGATTGAGCACAAGCTGCACCGCCAGTTCTTCGGGCGTGGGCACGGGCCGTTTCGGGCGCTCGCTCCAATCGGCAATGGCTTGGGACCATATCCATATGGGCTTCGGTTCCGCGGCGCGCTTCAGGTCCCGCGTGTACCAAGCCGTTTCTTCAAGCCGCGTGCCGTAGAATTTGGGCCATTTGCTGCTGGACGGCGCGGTAACCGAGTAGTGGTCCTGGCAAGCGATATCCGGTATCGGCGCGTATTCGAAGAATTGCGTGTTGCGGCAAAGCGTGATGAACGTGGGTTTGGTCGAGTCGTAATGGCGCACCGTACGGTCGGTGAATTCCATGATGTTCGGCGCGATGGACCAGTCGGGCTCGTCCTGCAGCATCCAACAGACCACGCTCGGGTGCCCCGCGAACGCGCGAAGCGTGTCGACATTCACCGGGATACCCGTGTGCACCATCGCGCGAAACCCGTATTTCGGCACGGCGTCGGCAAAGAAGGGCGCGTCCGTGCCGCCGCCCGCGACCATGGTGTCGATATGCAGGCGATGCAGCGCGTCAAAGGTCTCCGGCCCGTTGGACCATGTGCCGATGGGAAACACGTCCGGAAACGCGCGGCGGTGCGCGTAGACGGCCCGCGCCTCGTTTCCGGCCTTGACACCGAGGCGCGCCACGGTCATTTGCAGAGACTCGAAGCTTCCATCGATACGCAGGCGCGCAATCGCGTAACCGGGCCCGTCGAGCTGCTGCGTGGTCCACTCCACGGACGCCGTCTTCTCGCCAATCACTTCCAGGCTCTCGAACCGGATGCTCTCCGTGCCCGTGTAACGGACATGGACCTCAATCCCATTCATTTCTGGCAACACGCGAATGCACGAGAGTTGCACCGGGTCTTCGCGGAGCGCGCATTCGTATGAGGTGACGGGCAGCCACGCATCGCCGACGCAACTGAATTCGAACGGCCTGCCCGGCGCGAACTCGCGCGAGACGGCGTTTATTTCCAGTATGCCGAGTTGGCCCGGCTCGACGGTCTCGCGCCACGCGCGGTCCCACGCCACGAAATGGTTCAGCCGCCAGTAGGACTCGTCCTTCCCGTTCGCGCGCCAGTATCGCAGGCGCACCGGCTCCTCGCTGACATTCGTGTAATAGATATAGACAAGTCCGCCGCGATTCGGGTGCTCGCTCTCAAGTTCCTGTACCCGCTCCGTTTCCCAGCGCGCGGGCCGGTAGTGCACGTACTCGACGCGCAGCTTGTCCGGACTGCTCTTTTGCGCGCGAACCCCGCCCTGCGCCGTTTGCGCGAACAGCGGCGGAACCAACAGGCAGGCCAGCACCGCTGAAGCAAACAAGCTCCTTGGCATCATTGTGGCATCTCCCTCATGAGGTTTCTTAATGTCTCGGCGCAGCGTTTCATTCGAGTCCCTTGCGCCGCGCGCGCCGGGCTCTTGAACGGCCAAAGGAACCTGGCGGGCGGCCGCCCCGCACGGCGCGTGCCGATCAGGCATCGCCCGTGAATTCCGCCAAGTCATGGAACGACGGCGCCGCGCGGCGAAGCCGTTCTATCGCTTCCGCGGCGCGGCATTCCGCCTGTTCCATCCGGTCGGGCGTGGTCGCCATTTCGCGGACTTCGCCGCTGTCGACGTAGCAGAGAACACCCCGTTCCGGCGTCAGGCCGCACAACCGGCGCGCCGCGAGTGCGTAAAGCAGCAACTGCCACTCGTATCGCGCCTGCAACGTCTCGTGGACGGCCCCCGTCTTGTAATCAACAATTGTCCCGTCGCCCAGCAGCACGTCGACCTTGCCCGTGACCAGCGCGTCGCCTACGCGCAGCGAAAACGGCGTCTCGCGCTGGATACCGGCGTCGCGCCGCAACTGTTCCGTGAGCGGCAGCGCCAGGAACCGTTCGGCCACGGAGCGCAGGTCCACAACCGCGGCCCGCCGCAGAGTCCTGGGTATCCCAGCCTCCGCCAGGAGCGGCTCGATGTCCGGTTCGGACGCAAAATCCCAGAATTCGAACATGCGGTGGACCAGCGAGCCGCGCACGAGCGCACTGAGGCGCGCCGGTGAGGCCGCGCCGGCGCCGCGCAGGGTTTCGCGCTGCGCGGTGTCCGGGTTTGGCGTATCCAGCATGGCGTCCAGCAGCACGGAGACGGAAAACACGCGTCGCGCGGAAGCCAAATGCTCGAGCGGCGCCGTCATCCGTTCCACCGCTTCGAGCGGCGGCAGCGGGATTTCCTTGCCCTTCGCGGTTTTCGTGCGGCGCCGCGCCACGGACCGGCACACGCGCGCGGACCACCCCTCGCCCGTGACCGTGGCGCCGTCAGGCCGCTCTGTAATCCCGAAATGTGCGTCGATCGACTCCAGCCAGCTGCCCTTCTTCGGCATGGGTGCGCCACTGAGCACGAGGTAGTCCCGCGCCCGCGTCATGGCCACGTAGAGCACCCGTGCATGTTCCGCCGTCTCCTCCTCGGCACAGCGGCGCCGGATGGCTTCGCCCATCGAGGACGCAACGCGTTCGCCGCTGCCGTTGGTGACCTTCACGGCGAGCCCGAGGCTGCGGTGCAGCGGGACCGTGGTCCGGTTCGAGCCGCGCGGCACCAGCGAGATATCCGGCACGAACACGACCGGGAATTCCAGGCCTTTGGCCTTGTGAACTGTCATGATCGTGACCGCGCCCGCGCCCTCGGGCTGCATCGGCGCTTCGCCCTCGCGCACGGCCTGCCCGCGCACTTCGTTTAAATACGTAATGAACGAGCGGACTGTCGCGGGGCGTGTCCGCGTAAAGCTGTCGGCCAAATCGACCAGCTTGCGCACGTTGGACGCCTTCTGCAATCCGAGGTACTGGCCGAGCAGGATCGCCTCGTAGCCGGTTCTATCGAGTACATGCCGCAGCAGTTCGGGCAAGGGGCGGAGCAGCATTCCCCGGAACTCTTCGAACAGGGCGCGGGCCCGCCGCCACGCGTCTGGCTGCGTGAGGCCTTCCGGCTCGGCGCTCGACTGAAACGCCGCCGCGAGGCCGCCGGACCGCGCGAGGCGCAGCAGCGATTCATCGTTGAGGCCCGCCATAGGGCTGCGCAGGAACCCGAACAAGGCCGGCTCGTTCCAGGGGTCGACCAGCACTTGCAGCAGGTTGAGCACGTCCAGCACCTCTTGCCTCTCGTAGAAGCCCGCGCCCGCGACCACCATGTACGGGATACCCGCGCGGCGCAACGGCTCTTCATAGAGGAACACGTTGCTCATGGCGCGCAGCAGGATGGCCACGTCGCCGTAGGAAGCGGGGACGTCAACGCCGCCGCGCTCGATTTCGACCCGCGCTTCCCCGTCGCACATTTCCTGGATTCGCGCCGCGATCAGTTCCGCTTCCAAGCTCCGGTAGTCCTCCACACTCGCGTCGTCATGTAGTTCCGGCATCAGGAACTCGAGGCACGGGGCGCGCCGCGCCGGGCGCACGGCGGCCATGGGCGCGTAATCCTGCACGGTATCGAGGAGCCGCGTCGCGTCGAAAAACGCATTGACGGCCTCCAGCAGGTCCGGCACCGTGCGGAAGTTCCGGTCCAGCGGAAGAATCTTGTCGGACACGCCGCGCTGACCGTTGAACACCTCCACCTCCGCGCCGCGAAACAGGTAGATAGACTGCTTGGCGTCGCCGACGATAAAGAGGTCCGGCCCGGCCGGTGCCTCATGCAGCAGCCGCGCGATTTCCATCTGCACATGGTCCGTGTCCTGGAATTCGTCAATGAGCAAATGGCGGATTTCGGAAGCGATCCGGTTCCGGAGCGGCTCATTTTCTTGAAGCATGCGCAGCGCGTGCAGAATCAAGTCGTCGAAATCCAAACCATTGACGGCGGCCTTCGCGGCCTCGTGCGACTGCGCGGCGCGCGCGTAAATGCGGCAAAGGCCGGCCGTGCGGCGCGCGGCCTCCTCTTCGATCGTTTCGTCGCCCGGACCGGGCAGAAACTCCTCCGCGAACGCGGCGACGTCCTTCTGCACCTTTTCAAGTCTTGCATAGACTTCGTCCGAAGGCCAGTTCTTTTTCGCGCCACGTCCGCCGTCGAAGCTGACTATCGCGTTCAGGGCCCGTTCGGTTTCCGCGGCGCACGACGCGGCCGCGATGGCGCGCAGGCCCTCCAGATAGGCGCGGCGGCGCTTCTCGCGGCCGTCCTCAGCGGACGTACAGTTGCCTTCGAAAGACTTCAGTTGCGTGATCAAGCGGCGTACCTGCGGCATGCGCCGCAACGCATCCAGGCGTCGATCGCGTTCGCGGCGCAAGACCTCTTTCCAACGCCGCAGCAGCGCGTTCGGGTCGTCCAGTGCGCAATCGCGGCCCAGCCGTTCAATCACGGAACGTTTCGCCAGCATATCCTCGATCATTCCGGCCAATTCGGGCAGGGACCATTCTTCCACGGCGCCCAGCAGGGCGGGGTCTCCCGCTTCCATGAGTTCTTCCAGCACGGCGTCGACCGTTTCGGAGAGCAGCAGCGCGGCGTCGGCGTCCGCCAGCACCACGAAATCGGGGTCGCGGCCGATCTGCAGCGCGTGCGCGCGCAACAGCGTCGAACAGAACGTGTGGATCGTCGAGATGCGCGCCCCGTCGATACGCCGCTCCCGCTCACGCCACCGGCTCAATCCCTTCGGGTCATCCTGCGGCGCTTTCTTGCGGAACGCCGCGCGCAGGCGCGCCTTCATCTCGGATGCGGCATTCTCCGTGAACGTAATCGCGACGATCTCTTCCAGGGGCACCTCGCGGTCCTCGATCAGGTGGACGATGCGGTCGACCAGCACGCGCGTCTTGCCCGAGCCCGCACCCGCGTCGACGCAGACTCTCCGGCCCTGCGCGCGGATGGCGGCTTCCTGTTGCGGCGTCCAGTTCATGTGTCGGTCCCCTCTCCTTCCGTAGTGGCGAGCGCGCCCGTCTTGCGTTCGATGCGCGCGGCCTCGAAACGGCAGGCGCGGCCTGGGTCACAGTAGGCGCAGCCGCCGGAGGCTGTGGGCGGGAACCGGCCCTCGCGAATGCCTTTCACCGCGTTGGCCACGGCAGCGAGCACGGCCGCGCGCCGCGTTTCGGCCTCGTCCCCCTTCTTCGCGCGCCCGAGCGCCTCGACGCGCGTCTTTTTGCCGGGCTGCGCGAACCATGCGGCCGCGCAGCGGCGTCCTTCAAGCAACAAGCGCTCCGCCGCCTGCGCGTAAATGCCCATTTGAATCGAACGTCCCGCCTGGATGTCCTTTTGCCTGGGCAGCGTGCCCGACTTGTAGTCGATAATCCGGAACTCGTCCCCGTTTTCGTCGACCCGGTCGATGCGTCCCGCGAAGCGCACCGGCCCCGCCGCTGTCTCGAGCGTAAACGGCCGCTCCGAGCCGATATCCTCGCTGCCGGGCCGCGGCGCGCCGCCAAAGGGAATCTCGAGATGGGCCGGGGCCCACTCGGACTCCTCGCGCCCGCGTTCGATCGTGATATAGCGGTCGAGTATCGCCTCCATGCGCCGCTGCTCGACAGCCAGGACGTGCGGCGGCGTGGCGCCTGTGTGCCCGCCGAATACCTGCGCCACGATATGGCGCATCGCGCCGCGCGCCTCCTTTTCAGGCAGGGACGCCACCGCGCGGCCGCGATAATGCGCATGAAACCGGCGCAGGGCCTCATGCAGCAGACTGCCCCGCGTCATGGGGTCGAACTCGGCCGACGGTTCCTCCGCCTCGGCGATACGCAGGATTTCGTCCCGGAAGAAGCGGAATGGGCAATCAAGATACGTCTCTATGCGCGACACGCTGAAGCAGTGGTCCGCGCCGTACGTTCCGGCAAGCTCGCGCAGCAGCGCAGGGTCCGACAGCACCCCGTCGAATTCGCCAAAATCGTCCTCGCCCTGACGGCGTTCTTCGATGGCTGCGCCGCGCTCTTCGAATACGAAGCGGGCCGCTAACGTCTCGCGCCACGCGCGGGCGCGGGCGAACGCGCAATTCGCAAGGTCGCGCCGCGACGATGCCGCCTCGGGATGCGGCACGAACGTGTCGGATCGGGGCGCGGGCGCGAGGACCTCCGCCTTGTCCGGAAACAGGTCAAGCAATTCGACGAGGAACGGGCTTTGCCCCGCCTCCCTGCCGCCGCGTTCCTGCACGTGCCGGCTCAGCGTCAGGTGCTTCCGCGCCGCCGCGAGCACGTGGTGAAACAGCAACCGCTCGCGGCGGCTGTGCGCGCCGCGCCCTTCAAGCGGGATACCGGCCTTCCGCAGCTCGTCCAGGTCGGCTTCAGAATAGACGGCGTTCACCGGCGCGGGCATGGGCACAAGCCCTTCGTTCAAGCCCGCGAAGAAGACATAATCGAAACGCAGGTTGCGCACCGCCGGCGCTTCGCACACCGTAACCGCCGCCGCGGGCGCGGGAAGCGCATACTCCGTCTCGCGCAGTCCGGCGCGCAACTCTTCAACGAAAACCGGCAGCGTGATTTCTGCCTTCGCGCCGGTGTCGGCAAGCCGCGCCAGCAGCCCGGACAGCGCGTCGAACGCGCGCAGTTCCCGTTCCGCCGTCTCCGCATCGGGCAGGTTCTCGAGCGCGGCCGGGACGCCCAACGCGCCCATGGCTTCCTCGAACGCCGCCGCCAGCGCCTCGCGCGCGGCGCGTTGCGGCAGGTCACGCCGCACGCGGTCCAGCAGGCGCACGCGATTCCACAACACGCGCGCGGGTTCTTCCTGCGCCGCAGGCTCTCCGGCGAATGCCCGCTCCCATTCCTCGAATCCGCCAATGATCCCGGCGTCGCGCGCAAGTTTCGGGAACACGCCCGCCACCGCCGCATCGCAGCCAGACAGCGGCGAAGTAACCACTTCGAGCACGGCCCCGCGCTCGAAGCCGTCCCAGGCTTCAAAAAGCTGCAGTACAAACGCGCCGACGGCACTTTCCGCAAGGCTGGGTTGCTCGAGCACGCGCACCGGCACGCCGCATTCCGCGAAGACCGCGCGCACGCACGCCGCCACGTCGCCCAGCCGCCGGTAAATAACCGCCACCTCCGCCGGAGGAACGCCGACCAGAGCAAGGAGCCGCTTCACACGCCGCGCGACCATCTCGATTTCCTGCGTCGGGTCCGCGCAAAGCACGACCGAAAGGTCGCAGTCAAGCCGTTTTAATTCTTCCGCGCGCGGGGGATCGCGCCAGAAGATCTTGCGCGCGGCATAGGCGCGGCGGCCGCGAACCGGAGGCGGTTCGAAATGACGCGGCGTCGCGTTAAAACGCTGCGCGAGCGTCTGGGCCGTGTCCGCCGACAGGGCGTACAGGTCCTGGCGGTCCGGCGCCGGATCGTAATTCACGCCGATGACGAGACGGTCCACGTGTTGCGCCGCTGCTTCGATTAGCCGCATCTGGGAGGGCGTGAAATCGTCAAATCCGTCCAGCGCCAGCACAGCGATGTTCCGCAGGACACGGGGGCCACCGCGGCGGCACACCAGTTCCGCTTCCCAGAAAAGGCCCGGCACGTCGTAGAGCTTGCCCGCTTTCAGCGCTTCTTGATACGCCTTGTATATGACCGAAACCATACGGTCCATCACGTTGGACCGTTTTGCGGTATCCAGGCGCGCCGCGAAGGCGTCCGGCTCGACCGCGCTCTGTTTCAATTGCGTGATGACGCGCAGCACGTGCGCCGCGAAGCCCGGATAAGACGCCGCCTTCTCATAACCCCGCAGGTGTCCCAAGGACGCCAGGCTCTCCACGCACCGCGTCACGACAAGCCGCCATTCAAAATCGTCCAGGGTGCGCACCGGCCCCTGAGGTTTCGGGCGTGAAATCTCCCCTTCGATAACCGCGCGCGCGAAGTCGTTCAATTCAAGCACACACGGCCCCCACGCCCCGGCAAGTCCGTGCTCCAGGATCATCTGCTGAGCATACCGGGCAGCCCCCGCGCGCGTCGGCGCAAGCAGGAGCGCGCGTCCCCAGTTTTCCCGCACAATGCTCCCCACCGCGGCGGGTCTGCCCGATTCCCCGCAGCCGCAAAACAGGTCTATCTGCGCCATTCCAGACTCCCCGATGCTGCCACCTGCCCGTCGTAACGGGTGCTCTGCTTCTTCCCCCATTTTGAAGGATGCCGGCGCGGCCGTACAAGTCGCCGGTTTACAGGCGCGAGGCTGGCCAACGCGCAGCGAGTCACCGAGAGTCTATTTCTCTAGAATACAGGAAAGGCAAAGACGCATTGGCCGGAATTTACTTGACTAAGGAAGCTAATTATGGTAAAAAAGAGCGCTGAACACCGTTCCGTAGCCGTGGCGGCGGCGATGGCGGACGGGGAACGGGGGACGGTTGCGCGATTCGTCGACCGGGGTATTTGAAACGCACCATCTGACAGAAAGGGGGACATGCAATATGGGGATTGTGGTACGCAATGACCTGCATTCTGGCATGACGCTCGCTCAGGACGTACGGGACCATCACGGACGCCTGCTTTTGGGAATGGGAGCCGTTCTCGAAGACAAGCATATCCGCATGTTCAAGCTCCTGGGCATTGCTTCGGTCAAGGTACAGGAACAGGAAACAGACCCGGAGAAAGAGGCGTTCTCGGCTCCGGAGATGCCCAATCCCGTCTCCGCGGATGCGCTTGCGCGTGCACGCGCGCTCGCGTTGAACCTGTTCCACCACAATTTGTTCCTCCGGACACACCCGCTCTTCCCCGTGCTGCTCAGTTACTGCATCCATGAGGCGACCGACCACGCAAAACACGGGAGCGCAGCGGAAGAACCGGTGCTGCTCCGGGACAGCGATGCGGCGCGCCGGTATAGGCGCGCTTGGGCAGACGCGCGGGTGGCGCGTCAGGGCCGCGATGCTCGCGCCGAAATTCCGCGTCGCAGGAAGAGGTTTCGCTTACGCACGTGCTTGCGGGTATACTTATCGCTGTTCGGCCGGTTGCATGAGTTGGGCGCGGCGGCGCAAGTCTGGGAAAAGGAAGAAGCCCCGGCGGCGTGAGCCGGAGATACCGAAGGAGGACGAACGGGTCTTATGTCAACCGCAGATGAGGTCAAGAACCTGCTGGCCGACCACGAGTTTTTCAAGGGGCTTCAAGCCTCGTACTTGGAGCGCCTGGCCTCGCACGTAATCCTCGAGAGCTTTCCGGCGGGCGAGTACGTGTTTCGCGCGGGCAGCCAGGCCACGCACTGTTACCTGATCCGGCAGGGCCAGGTCGCGCTCGAGGTGTTCGAGCCGCACCGGGGCGGCGCTATCGTGCTGCACACGATCGACTGCCACGGCGTCCTCGGCTGTTCATGGCTGGTACCCCCGTATCAATGGCGGTTCGATGCGCGCGCCGTGCAATTGACGCGCGTGCTCGCGATAGACGCCGCGGCGTTCCGCGAAGCCATCGAGTCGGACCACGAGTTCGGCTACGACGTGCTGAAACGCTTCCTCGCCGTGTTTACCGGCCGGCTGTCCGCCGTACTGCTCCAACTCAGCGATATGTACGCCTAGTATGTTGAAAGGGCGGAGAAATGAACTCGGGACAGCAAGCACCTGACAACAAAGTGACGTACCGCGTGCGGTCCATCGTACAGGAGACGCAGGACACGGTCACCCTGGAACTGGTGAGGCCGGACGGCAAACCGGTGCCGGAATACGCGCCGGGCCAATACAACCTGCTCGAGGTGCGCGACGTCGGACCCGCCGCCATGGCCGTCTGCGTCGCCCCGGAAGCGCCGGACGTGCTGCTGCACACGGTGCGCGCGGTGGGCCGCGTGACCGAGGCGCTATGCGCCCTGTCCGTGGGCGAGGAGGTGACGGTGTCGGGGCCGCACGGCGCCGGATGGCCGCTCGGGCCCGCGGAGGAAAACGACGTGGTCATCGTTGCAGGCGGCATCGGCCTCGCGCCGATGCGCCCGCTGCTGTACGCGCTGATCCAGCACCGCGAGCGGTACGGGCACACGACCATCCTGTACGGTGCGCGCACGCCGGAAGACATCCTGTACCGCAAGGAATTGGAGCAGTGGCGCGGCCGGTTCGACATGGAGGTGCTGGTCACGGTTGACCGCGCGTCGCGCAACTGGCACGGGCACGTGGGCGTGTTCACGAACTTGATCCCGCGCGCCCCGTTCGACCCCTACTATACCGTCGCGTACATTGCCGGCCCCGAGGTGATGATGACCTACGCGGTGGAATCGTTGCACCGCCGCGGCGTGCGCAAAGACTGGCAGTTCGTGTACATGCAGCGCGACCTCAAGCGCGGCGTGGGCGCCATGGATGCATGCGACCCGGGCAAGACCGGTCTCACCGGGCCGGTCTTCCGTTACGACGAAGTGGAGCCATTCTTGGCCGCGCGCGAATAGCGCGCAAGCGACTACGACAGCAAGAAGCACATGGTCCGACCGTTTCAAGCCTGTTTTCAGGGCGTGACGGCCCGTCAAGGCGCCGTTGTCCCGGACCGTGTCAAGCGCATCCTCGTAATTGGCGTGGGCCACCCACTGTGCGGCGACGGCAGCGTGGGGCTGCGCGTGGCCCAAGCCGTGCGCGCGCGCTGGCCGGAGGCTGTACGTGTTTTTGAGCACGGCGGCGAGGGTGCGACGCTGCTGCACATGTGGGCGCCTGAGGACGGCGTTTTCCTCTTCAGCGCGTCGGAATCCGGCGCGGCGCCCGGGACCCTCTCCCGCTTCGAGGCGGCGGTAGAAGACGTTCCCCGGCATTTTCTGCATTCCTTCGGCCATCCCTTCGGCATCGCCGAAGCCATCGAGGCTGCACGAAGAACGGGACGTCTGCCCGCCCGGCTCATCGTATACGGGCTCGAGGGCGCCTCTTTCGGGGAGGGCGAGCAACTCTCGGAACCGGCCCGGCGCGGGCTGCAGGAATTGACGTCGCGCGCGCTGGCGGAAGTGCGCAGCCTCGCCGAACGCGCGCTCGCCGAGCGCCTTTCCATGAGAATCCAGAACGGCACATTCGCGAAGTAGACGCCCATGCACGAGCTCAGCATAGTCGAAAACGTTCTCCAACGCGTTCTGACCATCGCGGATGAACACGGCGGCCTGCCCGTCTCGTGCGTGAAGCTGAGCATCGGGGCACTCCAGCAGGTTGATCCGGATTTGCTCGCGTTCGCCTTTCAGGCAGCCGTCGCGGGCACGCTCGCCGAACGCGCCGCCCTGGAATGGCGCGTGACCCCCGCTCGTGTTGCGTGCCCGTCGTGCGGGACGTGCTTCCAACCGGATGACCTGTTCTGGGCGTGCCCCGCCTGTGCGGCGGCCGGCGGGCGCGTCCTGGCCGGGGATGAGTTGGTGCTCGATGCGGTCGAACTGGAAGAGGCGGAACAACCGCGGGAGGAACCGTCGTGGAAATAAGGGTCGTTGAAAAGGTATTGAAGGTCAACGACGAACTCGCGCAGGCCGTGCGCGACCGGCTGCGCCCGCTGGACGTGGCAACAGTCAACATGATCAGCGCGCCGGGCTCGGGCAAGACGTCGCTCATCGAGCGAGCCGTGCAAGCGCTTGAAGGCGCGCGGCGCATCAGCGTGATCGAAGGCGACCCGGATACCACGCTTGACGCGGAGCGCATCGCCGCCGCGGGCGCGCCCGTGGTCCAGATCAACACGGCGGGCGGCTGCCATCTCGAGGCCAATCTCGTGTTGCGCGCCCTCGACCAGCTCGAACTCGCGGCGGGCGGCCTGCTCGTGATTGAAAACGTGGGCAATCTGGTCTGCCCCGTGTCTTTTGACCTCGGCGAAGACCGGCGCGTCGCCGTCGTCAGCGTGACGGAGGGGCACGACAAGCCCGCGAAATACCCGAAGCTGTTTCGCTGCGCCGACCTGGTCGTGCTGAACAAGGTCGATCTGCTGCCGCATGTCGACTTCGACGTTGCCCGTTTCCGCGCATACGTCGAGAAACTGCAGCCGGGCGTGGCCATGATGGAGGTATCCTGCCGCACCGGTGAAGGCATTGATGCCTGGGCCGCGTGGCTGCGCGCGCTCGTTCCGCGCGGCGCGCAGCGATAGCCCCTTCAAGCATGAAAAGGGCCAAAAGGGCCAGCAGGACGAAGCGGCGGGGGAACGCTCAGAGAGTGCCGGGGGGATACACTTCTTTCCAGGCTTTGCCGAGGGTAAGGCCGTGAGCGACGAGCGGGTCACGGTCCAGGCCATTGCGCGCCATGCCGTGGCGGACCCACGTTTCCAGGCGTGTTTCCAGTTCGCGGACCGATTCCGGCTCGCGGTCCGCGATATTGTTCAATTCGTCAGGATCCGCGCGCAGGTCATAGAGTTCGCGCTGCGGCGTGCCGTAGAAATCCGGCTCGCGAGAGAGAATGAACTTCCGCGAATCCGTGCGGATACACCACTTCATCTGCCACGTGCATTCCAGGCTCACTACGGCGTCGCGCGCCGCATCCGCGCGCGCGCCGCGCATCCAGGGCACGAGATTCATGCCTTCCATCTCCGCGGGCGCGTCGATGCCGCAGCAGGAAAGCAGTGTCGGCGCGACGTCGGCGTGTTCGG
>JAGMZX010000055.1:13771-32020 GCA_018005585.1 Candidatus Hydrogenedentota bacterium
ACGGCGTCGCGCGCCGCATCCGCGCGCGCGCCGCGCATCCAGGGCACGAGATTCATGCCTTCCATCTCCGCGGGCGCGTCGATGCCGCAGCAGGAAAGCAGTGTCGGCGCGACGTCGGCGTGTTCGGTCATGACCGCAATACGGCGCGGCTCGAATTGCGGGTGCCGGATCAGGAAGGGCACGTGCAGGGTTCCGTCGTAGAGGCCGTGATGGTCGAAGAAAATGCCGTGGCGGTACATCATCTCGCCGTGGTCGCTCAACAGCGCCACGAGCGTATCCCCGGCGAGGTTCAGGCGGTCGAGCGCATCGAGGAATGCGCCGACGCCCTCGTCACAGTAACGGATTTCGCCGTCGTACAGGCCGACGACGTATTCCGCGTCGGTAATGTGGCCGTCGAGGCTGTGGAACCACGTTTCGCGCCACATCTTGCCGAGCGGATGCCGCTCCATGCCTTCCAGCGACCGGTTGCCGGGGTCGCAAGGGTCGCCCGAGTAGAATAGCCTTCGGTACTGCGGGGGCGGCAGGTACGGCGTGTGCGGGTCCCAGTAATGCATCATGAGAAAGAAACGGTCGCGGCGATTATCTTCCAGCCATTGGACCGCGCGGCGGTTGATCTCGCGGTTGTCGCACGTCAGGCTTAGCGTCTGCCGTTGGCTGGGATCGATGTAGAACTCGAAACCGCGCAGGAAACCCATGCGCGTTTGCGCGAGGTTATCGACGGCGCACGTAGTGTAGCCGGCCTTCTGAAACAGCGCCGGCAGCCACGGCAGCGACCGCGGCAGCGGCCGCGGCGCGCCGTGCGCTACCACGCCGTGCGTGATGGCGTATTGCCCGGAAAGCAGCGTGGTGAACGCGGGATGCGTCGGAATCGCGGAAGCATAATGCCGCGAGAAATGCACCGATTGCGCCGCAAGCGCGTCGATATGCGGCGACGTCGAATGGCGATATCCATAGCATCCGAGATGGTCCGCGCGCAGAGTATCGATAACCAGGACAACGACGTTCACGGACAGCCTCCGGCCCAAGGCCGCGGTCGGAAACCGGTTTCCCGGTCGTTTGCGGGGGCGCACCATCGTATCCGATTTCGCAGACCGGGCCAAATCCCAAGACGAAATGCGTTCACGCGTTGCACAACCCGTTTCGAGGCGGCAGCCTGCGCCGGCTGGACCGTGTTCGCGTCAACAGTGTCCGAGCCGGAGGCGGGCACAACTTGAAGGCAATAATGACCGGGCCCTCAATAACCAGGCCCGGCATGTTTGGGAATACTAGGATTTGGCCGGAACGGCGCGCATCATTCGCGGCGCCTGTTCATATTGTTCAGGAATAACGAGCGTGACAATGAGCGGTAGTATTCCAGGATTCTCGATAGCATACAGGCCGCGAACGGCGTTCTCAGGCGCGCCGCGCGCCAGAATGCCCTTGAATCGCCGTTGTCCCCCGTTGAAGTAGTTGTCGGTCGTCTGGAACACGGGCACGTATACCCACCAGTCCTCCGGCGCTGCCGTGCCAGGCACCTGCACGACCTGAGTGAAGTCATTCAACTTTGAATCCGACTGGTAGACAAACTCAAGCGTGAAGGGCTTCGTTCCTGTTTGCACGGGCAAGGCCAGCACACCGGGCTGAACGCGGAACGCCTTCTCTCGCGCGCTTGCGTGTTCAGGCCGCAGGAAGTCGGGCACCGTGAGCATGGGGCCGCCCTCGGACATCACCGGGGCGGTTTCCAGCCGTTGACGTGGCGCGCCGGCGTATGCCGCATAGAGGTCTTTCACCGCGTCTTGCTGCCAGACCAGGACCCCGGCGTAAGCCAATGCAAAGGGGCCCGCAGCCAGCAGCACGGCTAAGCCGGCCCTTCGCGCGGCGGGCCAACGCCAGAACCGCCAGACCGGTTCCTGACCGAACACGGCGCGTCGCAGATCGCCGCGCCAGACGGTGGTCAAGGCCGTGAGGCATGTCTGTGCCAATACCCCGAGGATGAACAGGAAGAAGATTGCGTAAGGGAAGAAGTGGCGCACGTGAAACTGGAGGCTGGCGCTGGCTGCGAGCGCGGCCATCACGAAAGCTCCCGCGAGCGCCCACCGCACGCGCGCAGCAGCCACGAGCAGAAAGGTCAGAAACGCCAAAGGTATTGCACAGGCGGATAACCAGCCCCACTGTTCGAGACGCGCGGCGCGCCGTTCTTTCAGCCACTCGTTATCGCGGTACGTGGGCAGCGGGAACTCATCGATCACGAATGGCGCGTCGCGAAGCAGGATTTCGAGCGATCGAACCGCTCTGCGCGCGATATCGGCGGGAAAAACGGCCGCGAGCGCCTTGATGTAGTGCGCTGCCGCCGCTTCGTATTCGCCGCTCCAATACCGCGCCTCGTGGTCGTATGAAGAATGATAGAGATTGTGCGCGCTAACGCACGTGTGGCCGTGGGCGTCCCGATACAGATGGCCAATTTCGTACGGCGCCGTAAATCCCATGGACGTAACGTAAGGGGCCGAGAAGCCGAGGACGATGTTGTGAGCCGAATTGGCGCCGTCTTGCGCCGCCCGGATGATGGGCGCACTGGAGAGGTAGAAGGCCGCCGCGAGCAGAAAGGCGCTTGCCAGGCGCGGCAACAACGTTCTCTTCCAGTGACCCGCCCAGAAGAAGATCACCACAATGCACGCGACCGGCGCGACGGCAAGCAAGTCGTGGCGGAAACCCATGCCCACGCCGAGGGTGAGCCCCGCGGCCGTCGCGACCAGTAACAAAAGCGGCCAAGCCAGGCTGTGCCGTACCGGCAGGCCGATTAGAAAAAGCGCGCCCAGGATGAAAGGCGCCTTGCTGAAATCCCGGAATTGGGGCAATACATAAAGCATCGCGGGGGACATCATGAAGGCCAATGATAGGAGCACCGCCAGGATGCGGCCCATGCCCAGCCGCAGCACGCCGTATGCACAGGTGCAGGTGATGCCGAAAAAGAGTGTCAACAACCCCGTGGTGGCGCGCCAGTCAATGCCAAAGAAGCCCCACCACCAACCCAGGAGACCCATGGCGTACCGGTGCAGCAGCTCGAACTGCGACGGCGGCAGGGTCTCTATGTCCGCCGGGATCTCTTCCGGCGCCAGCGTGACGCGCTTGTTCGCCAGAAACTCGCGTAATGCGGGCGCTTTGCTGTAGTCCGGGCTGACAAACCCTTTTCCCCCGGCTATCATGACCGCCGGTCCGTAATACTTGAGCAAATAGTCCGAACGTTGGCCGTACGTGCCAAGGTACGTGGATGCGAAGGTCATGGACACGGCTAACACGACGAGGGTCAGCGTTGCATCGCCGGTTATCCCGCGCAGCACCTGCAGGGTCGCCCTGAAGACGCCGGCATTCTGCACAACGGTCCTGGACTCTTCTGGAACGGGGGGCAACACCGAGTCTGCCCCAGTATCCGCGTGCATATCATGTCTCCCTTATATAGCCGCATTGCGAAATGACCCGCGTCTGCTTTCTGCCGTGTACAGTGTCCGCAGAGCAACGCGCACACCTCAAACCGGGGCGGTTCCTCGGCCGCGCCCCAGTCTGCCCCTTCCGAACGGACATCAGGTAACCGCACTCACCAGTCGCGAGTGTCTCATTCCAGCAACCGGCAACTCTGCACCCGGTCCTGTTGTTGCATGTGGCGCCCTGCCCGAATGCCGGTGACCCGGTCACTGTCTTCCCCCGTGACGCCCAGCTGGCACGGGCGGCCACTTGCGCCTCCCTCCTTTATACAGCACGGCTTGCCGCGTCAGCAAAGAGTCGCCTGCATTTCATCGCTGGGTTCCGCCATATGGTCACGGTCCTGATTCCAGCCCCCGTCTCATCAGGCATCCACCGTGTCATGGCCGCGGCTGTCGTCCCCTGCTATAATTACCGGCAAAAACGAAACCTGGTGAACACATGCTCTGGTCTTGTTGTCTTGCCGTCTTACTCGCGCAACCCGTTGATTACATCGAGATCTTCGTGGACCGAGGTCCGGCGCGGCAGGTGTTTCTGACCGCGGCGGAGCGGGAGGCCGTGCGCGCGCGGTCCGAGACGGACCGTGCCGCGCGCTCGACCGCCAAGGCCCTGCTCGCGGAGGCGGATGCTCTCGCGGCGGCGCCGCTCGACATCCCGCACAAGGAAGGGCAGTGGACGCACTGGTACATCTGCCCGGATGACGGCGCTCCGCTCGAATCGCGTTCGCCCACGGAACATGTCTGCAGCTACTGCGGCAAGGCCGTTCGGGGCGAGCGCTACGACCAGGTGTACGTCGCGTTGCGGCATCGCCACTGGACCGAGGCCGTCGAGACACTGGGCTGGGCCTACGCAATCGAGCCCAAGCCCGCTTATGCCGGGCGCGCGCGCGCGATCCTCTTGGAATACGCCTCGTTCTATCGCGGCCTTGCGCTGCACGACCGCAACGGCGGCAGTGTGCAATCCGCCGCGCGGCTGCACGCACAAACGCTCGACGAGGCGGTGGCCCTGTGCCAGCTGTGCGTGGGTTACGATCGCACGTACGATGCGCCCGTTTTCACCCCCGAGGATCACGAAACCATAGAGACCGGCCTCATCCGCCCGATGGTTGAAGTCGTCATGGGGAACACTTCCGGCGGGTCAAACTGGCAGACATGGCACAATGCCGCGGTGGGCTGCGCCGGGTTTGTGCTCCGCGACGACAACTACGTCGAGTGGGCCGTAAACGGACCGTCGGGATTCGTGTTTCAATTGAATAACTCGGTCTTGGACAGCGGCGCGTGGTTTGAAGAATCCATAACCTATCACTGGTTCGCCCTGCGGGGGCTCGTCTATCTCATGGAGGCCGCATCGCGCGCGGATGTGGACCTCTACGCGCACCCGAACGTGAAGAAGATGTTCGACGCGCCGCTGCGCCTCGTGTATCCCGACCTGACGTTCCCTCCGTTGAACGATTCCGACCGCAGCAACCTGCGCGACGCGCGCATGCTGTACGAGGTCGCCTATAAGCGCTTCGGCGACCCGCAGTATGCCGCGGTGCTCGAACCGCGCAACACCGTCTGGGGCCTGTTCTGGGGCGGCTCTGCGCTGCCCGAATCCGGCGCGCCCAGACTTCAGTTGGCCACCTCGAACAACGAGTCCGAAGGCTTGGCGATTCTGCGCGACGCAACCGGCGAGACCGCGCTGTACCTGGATTACGGCGGCGCGGCCACCGAGCACATCCAGCCCGCGAAACTCGGCATCATCCTCTATGCGCACGGCGACGAACGGCTCGTTGACCCGGGCCGGCTCGCCTACGGCAATCCGCTGCACGGCGGCTGGTATCGTGAGACCGTGGCGCACAATACCGCCGTCTTGGGGACGCGATCACAGGCGCTTGCCGCCGCGAGACTCCTGGCGTTTGCCAACACGGACGGCTTTACAGTCGCGCGCGCCGTGTGCGGCGAGGCCTACGCCAACACCGTCCTCGACCGGACCCTCCTCATGCGCGGCAGCCTGATCCTGGACGTGTTCCAGTGCCACGCATCGCAGGAGACTACCATCGATCTGCCCCTGCATCTGCGCGGCGTCCTGGAAGACGCGCCTCCGGCAACGCCCTGTGAAACGCTTGCGGGCCGCGCCGGCTATCAATTGATGCGGGAGTGCGCGCGGTTCAACGAGGCGGTGCGGTTCCTGACATTGCGGGTGAGCGAGACGGCAAGGATGCGCATCGGTTTTCACGAGAATGCGCCGGAGACGTTCCTGGCGAAAGGCTTCGGCGCGACGCCGCAGGAACTGCTCCCTATCGTGCTGCGCCGGTTCCAGGCGCGCGACTGCGTGTTCGTGACGACCTATGAACTGAACGACACGGCGCCGCCGCCGGAGATCACAATCGAGCAGGGTTACGCGCTGCAGGTAGGCGTCGACGGCTGGGTGCTGGAACTGAGCGGCGATACGGTGCTGGTCCGCGACGGCCAGCGAATCTATGCGGGCAAGAGCGGCATCGACGCGACGAACGGCCTCTGACAGCGCGGCTGCCGTTTGAATAGAAAGATCATGAAAGGCATGTTAATGCTGTCTGCATTGCTGATATGCGCCTTTTCTCACACACCGGCCGCCGTCGAGCTGCCGCCGGCCTTGGCCGCGCCCGGTTCCATCTTTCTGTCCGCCCGGGAAGCAGAAACCGTTCGGGCTCGCTGCCGGAACGATGACGAAGCGCGCGCGCTTCGCGTTGCCCTGGTGACCGAGGCGGATGCGCTCGTGGGAGAACCGCTCGAAATCCCGCATGCGGGGGGACAATGGACCCACTGGTACAGCTGCAAGAAAGACGGCGGCGGCCTCGAAGCCGAATCGCCGGCGCGCCATGTCTGCCGCGAATGCGGAGAGGTCTACTCCGGGTGGCCGTACGACGATGTCTATGTGACGCATAGACACCATCACTGGCTCGGCGGCGTGGAAACGCTGGGCTGGGCCTATACGCTCGAGCCGAACCGTGTCTACGCCGAACGTGCACGCCGAATCTTGCTCGAATATGCATCGTTCTACCGTGACCTGCCGCAACATGACACGAAAGGGGAGGCCAGCAACCGCGGGGGACGCTTGTTTGCGCAGACGCTCGATGAATCGGTGGACTTGTGCAGAATTTGCGCCGGTTACGACCGTGTTTACAGCGATCCGTGCTTCCGCGCCGAAGATCATGCCCAAATTGTGGAAGGACTGCTCCGGCCGATGGTGGAAACCATACGCACGAACGACAGGGGCATCTCGAACTGGCAGACCTGGCACAACGCGGGCGTGCTCTGCGCGGGACTGGTAATTGGTGACCGCGGCTACGTCGATTGGGCCATCAACGGCAAGCACGGCTTTCTATTTCAGATGCGCGAGGGTTCGGTCGTCGAGAGCGGCATGTGGTATGAGGAATCGCCCTTGTATCACTGGTACGCGCTGAACGCGATCATGTACACGGCGGAAGGCGCCGCGCGTTCCGGCATCGATTTGTACAGCCTGCCTATTGTCCGGAAGCTGTTCGATGCGCCGATACGCCAGGTCTTCCCCGACCTGACGTTTCCGGCGATGAACGACAGCAGCAGCAGCAGCATTCGCGCGCAACGGGCCTTTTACGCGATTGCGTGGAAGCGTTATCGCGATCCCCGTTATGCCGCGCTGGCGGCGCCGTGCGATTCGCCCAGGGCGCTGTTCTGGGGCGAGCCGCTGCCCTCTGGCAGACTGCCGCGACTGCGTCTCGAAACATCCAACGAGGTGTGCGAAGGCTTGGCGATTTTGCGCGACAAGGCAGGCCAGACGGCTGTTTTCGTCGATTACGGGCCGGGGCGCTCCGGGCATGTGCAGCCCGCGAAACTGAACCTGATTCTCTACGCGCACGGCGCCGAGCGGTTCCTCGATCCGGGACGCCTGCCCTATGGAAATCCCTTGCATCAGGCTTGGTACCGTCAGACGGTCGCGCACAATACGGTCGTCGTCGACGGCGTCTCGCAACGCCGCGCCGAAGGCCGGCTCATTGCTTTCCGAAACATGCCGGCATATGCGCTCGCGCACGTTGCCGCGGATGACGCCTACGACGGTGTCGCTCTGGAACGCGTGGTCGTCCTGGCGGGCAGCACGATCCTGGACCTGTTTCGTTGCCGTTCTGACCAGAGCCACACGTATGATCTGCCATTGCATCTGCGCGGCGATCTCGAACGCATCGCGGGCATTGAAGCCTGCGGCCCCCTCGGCGACAAAGACGGCTATCAGGTCCTTGCGGACACAGGTAAACTGCAAACGGATGACCGTGAGGCAACATTGCTGACGGGAAACGGGCGGCGCATTCATGTCCAATTCCTCGATGATGCGCCGGTTTTCCGCGCGACAGGCCTCGGCGCCACGCCGCGCGAGCGTTTGCCCGTGCTGTTGCGGCGGCAGCAAGGCAACGAAGCCGTCTTCGCCGCGGTCTATACGCTGCTGGAGCCGCGGCAAGCGCCGCCAATATGCGCGTTCGAGCGCGGCAAGCGCCGCCTGCTGTTGCGGGCGGGCAACGTGGTGCTGCGGCTTGGCGACCACGCCCATGTGCGCGTGCATGGCGCGGAGCACGACTAGAAGACATGAGTGACCCCAGGCTCGACGAAACGCTCCGCGTAACGGAGATTTACCGCAGCATCCAGGGCGAATCGACCTGGGCCGGATTGCCGTGCACCTTCGTGCGGCTGACCGGTTGCCCGCTGCGATGCGCCTGGTGCGACACGGCATACGCGTTCAGCGGAGGCGAGCGGATGAGCCTCCGCGATATCCTCGAGCGCGCCGCCGCGCTGGGCGTGACGCTCGTCGAAATCACCGGCGGCGAGCCGCTCGCCCAGCAGGGTTGCGGCGCGCTGGCGGAACTACTCATCCAGCGCGAGTACACGGTGCTGCTCGAGACCAGCGGCGCACTGCCTATCGACCGGGCGCCGGCGGCGGCTATCAAGATCATGGACCTGAAATGCCCCGACAGCGGCGAATGCGAGAGAAACGACTGGACGAACCTGGACCGCCTGTCCGCTGAACGGGACGAAGTCAAATTCGTGATTGCAGGCCGCCGCGACTATGAATGGGCGCGCGGCGCGGTGCGCGCGCACCACCTCGAAACACGCTGCAAATGCGTGCTATTCTCTCCCGTGTTCGGGGCTGTCGCGCCGCACGACCTCGCGGCGTGGATACTTGAAGACGGCCTCCCCGTCCGATTCCAGCTTCAGATGCACAAGCTCATCTGGCATCCCGATGCCAAAGGCGTTTAGATGAAGGCGCACCTCGTAAAGGAATTGTTCGTGGAAGCGGCGCACCACAATCCGCGTGGCGGCGAAGCGCAGCGCCGCCTGCACGGGCACAGCTATCGTGTCGCTTTGCTTGCCGCGGGCGAGCCTGATGCCGAGATCGGCTGGGTCGTGGACTTTGCCGAATTGAAGCGGTTGATCAGCCCCATCGCGGACCGGCTCGACCACGCGCTCCTGAACGGGATTTCGGGCCTCGAGAACGACACGCGCGTGCCAGCGCTGCGGGAATGGGTCGAGGCGCAAATCGCGCCGCGCCCCGCCTGGTTCGAGGGCGTACGCGTCGCGATTACGGGCGATCTTGCATTTGCGCCGCGGCGGCTTCCCGCGAACCCGATGGAGGAGTTGCCGGAACGTATTCGTTTCACGTTCGAGGCGGCGCAGTCGCTGCCGCAATTGCACGAGGGGCACCCGTGCCGCCGCATACACGGCCACAGTTATCGCATTGAAGCCGCCGCGGACGACCTCGCTGCTCTCGAACCCATCCTCGCGGCGCTGTATGACCGGCTTGACCATCGCTGCCTGAATGAAATACCCGAGCTCGAATGCGCGACCGTCGAGCGTATGTGCGCATACATCTGGGCGTGGGTGCGCGAGCGCGGCGCGCGGCCCACCGCCGTCGTCGTGCAAGAGACCCCATCCTCGCGGTGCGTGTATATCGGGGAGTAGTCAATGAACAAATTGGCCCGCACATGGTCGAGTTGGCGTCATGCACGGAAGTTCTCGGTCTGCGGCCGGGGCAATGAATTCGCTTTTCCGAACCTGCTCGTGCGGGGGCATGTTGAGATCGGTTCGTACTGCCGGTTCCGCAACAACGTCGTGTTGCGCGCCGCGGGCAGCGGGCGGATCGTGATTGGCAACCGCTCCGGCTTCAGTTGGAACTGCGTGGTCGTGGCCGCGGAACTGGTTGAGATAGGCAACCGCACCGGCATTGCGGAAAATGTCGTGATGCACGACGCGATCTACGAGTTCTTCGGGAGTGCCGGCGGTTGCCGCGATGTCGCGCGCCGCACCGCGCCCATTCGCATCGGCGACAATTGTTTCGTCGGCAGCGGCTGTTTCATAGGCCCCGGCGTCACGATCGGCGATAGCGCGATTGTCGCGCACCACAGCATTGTCACACGCGACATTGGCCCGCTAGAGATCTGGGGCGGCCGGCCTGCCCGCAAGATCTCGCACCGGGTCGACGGCGTGCCGGAAAGCGTGAAGCGGGAAGTAGAGGAGCTTGTCGCGCGTTTCGGATTGCAGGCAGACCGCATGGAAGGACGTTACGAATACTGACGCATGAAACCCAAGGCCATTACGTTCGATTTCTGGCGGACCCTGTTCCGCGACTCTAACGGGGAGGCACGGCACGAACTGCGCGTCCGGGCCTTCTTGGAGGCATCCGGAGCACCCGAACCCGCCGTGCGCGAGGCGTTCGAAGTCTGGCCGCCCGAATTTACGCGCGTGCACATGGAAGAACAGCGCACGCTCACGCCGCACGACGCCGTCCGCATGGTCTGCCGGGCCTTGGGCATTCGCTTGCCGCAGGAAAAGGCGGATGCCGTCGCGCGCGCCTTTTCCGAGGCGATCCTCGCGCATCCCGCAACGCCGATCGAGGGCGCGCTCGACGCCGTACGCGCTGCCGCCGCGCGCGCGCCGGCAGGCATTATCTCGGACACGGCCATCAGCACCGGTCGATGCCTGCGCGGCCTGCTCGACCGCTTCGGATTCCTGCCCCATCTCATTTCGCTGACCTTTTCCGACGAAGTGGGCGTGTCGAAGCCGCGCCCGCAGATGTTCGAGCAGGCGGCCGCGCGCCTGGGGCTTCGGCCAAGCGAGATCTTGCATATCGGCGACCTGGAGCCAACGGACGTAGCGGGTATTCACGGTGTCGGCGGCACAGCGGGCCTGTTCGCGGGCGACAATGCGAAGTTCCTCGGCAATACCCGGGCGGAGTACACCTTCACCACATGGCGGGAGTTTATTGAACGGCTGCCGGAACTGGTATGACCCGCGGCCGCGCGCGCCAAGGCCGGGTTTCGAGGTCCACGACGGTGTAGCACGCTTCGCCAGGCCGCGGTCCCAGCGGGCCCGGCCCCACGAAAAGCGTGCCATCCACCATACGCGAGAACGGCGTCTCTGAGCCGCCGCACACGATGACGTCGGCGGGCGCGGCTTCGCGTTCGCGCCGGAGCCGCTCCTCGGGCGTGGCCTGGTCCAGCACGCGCGACACGCCCGAAGGCGCGCCGTGGCATACCACTATAGTAAAGCCGTCTATGCTTACCATGACGGCATGCGGCAGCCGCGCGAACCATTCGAGGATTTCGCGCGAGAGACCCTGATGCGCGCGCCGGATCGACTCCCACTCGGCCTCGCCCAGCTTGCGCCGCAGCAACGCCGCGCTGCGCTGGAAACGAGCGGCCTGGCGGTCGCGCAACCCCCGCGCGACCGTAACTCCGCGCTCCCGCAACAGGCGCGCCGCCCCGTCGCCGCCGGGCGCGCCCGCGACATTGCCCGTCTGCACGATGGTCAAAATGCCCGCCTCGTCGAGGTCCGAAAGCGCGGCTTCGACGGCGCGCAAGTTGCCATTCACGTCTCCCAGTGCGGCAAAAATCATTGGCTGTTGCCCCGGCGGAACAGGAACGCTCCCTGCCCGGCTGTACCGTTACGTTGCACTATAGCCGCCCGCGTCGGATGGGTCAATGGACCCCCTAACCCCTTGCAAAACAAGCACATAACGCGTGTTTGCGAATGACGCGGCCCGATCAGCCCGTAAAATCAATGCGATTCACAGCCCCACGTTCGGATCGGCCTTGAAAATAAGGCTTGACAAAACGCTCTTTTCACGCTATCAAACTGCCGTGATAACGGGGTGCGATCGCAAGAGAAGCATCGAGACAACCCGTGTCAGGAAGGGGCCGTGCGGGGCGGCGCCTGGACAATGCGAAACAGAGTGAACAACGGTTACACAAGAGGAGGGTAGGACTATGGCGCTAAAGAAAGCGAAACCTGGCGACAAGCCGCTGACCAAGGCCCAGATCATCAATGCGCTGGCGGGCGAAACCGGCCTGAGCAAGAAGGATGTGGGCGGCGTGCTGTGCACGCTGACCGAACTGGCCTATGGCCAGGCGGTTGTCGGCTTCACGATCCCCGGCGTCGGCAAGCTCGTCGTCGTGAATCGGAAGGCCCGCGTAGGCCGCAATCCGGCCACCGGCGAACAGATCAAGATTCCTGCGAAGAAGGTGCTGAAGTTCCGCATCGCGAAGCAGGCAAAAGACGCCATCGCGCCGAAGAAGTAACATCGCGTCCATACGCGGGAACGGCCCGGGCAAGCCCCGCAAGCCCGGGCCGTTCCCGTTTTTCAGCGTGGCGCGCGGGCCGCGTTTGATTCCTCGCCGCACCCCTGCTAGAATCACGAACGTAACAGGAAGCCTTGGCCGAAAGGGCGTGGCCCGAAGGTTTGAAAGGCCATGAAACAACGAGCCCTTCTCATCCCGGTGAGAAGGGCTTTTTTTGTGTGAACCGCATGGCAGCGCGCAACGACGAATCCACCGAAAAAACCGTGATCATGGGCGCCGAAGCGATGCACGACGCGCTTCAGCGCATGGCCCGTGAGATCATCGACGCGAATGAAGATGTCGCATCCCTGGTGATGCTGGGCATCCTGACGCGCGGGCGGCCGCTCGCGGACCGGCTCGCCGGAATTATCGCGGAGATGACCGGCGTGTCGCTTCCCGTCGGGTCCCTCGCCACGACGCTGTACCGCGACGACTTGCGCGCGGGCGTGGGCGAGGCCAAGCTCGGCGGCACCACCCATTTCAGCTTCAGCGTGGATAACCGGACCGTCGTGCTGGTGGACGATGTGCTGGCGGCCGGGCGGACCATACGTGCCGCGCTGGACGAGGTCATGGACTATGGGCGCCCGAAACGGATCCAGCTCGCGTGCCTGGTGGACCGCGGCGGGCGCGAGTTGCCCATCCAGCCCGATTACCTGGGCTGGCGTATCAACACGCGACCGGGCGACTGGGTGTTGGTCCGGCTGCAGGAGAGCGATGGCGAAGACGCGGTCCTCGAGGAACGCCGGGGGCAAAACAACCAAGAGGGAGGAGCATGACGCGCCATGAGGGAGGCGCCATCCACGGTCTGGACGCGCAAGGACCTAATCGGGATTGAGGGCCTGGCGCGGGAAGAAATCGAACTGATCCTCGATACCGCGCCGCAGTTCGTCGAAATCTCGCAGCGCGAGAGCGGGATCAAGAAGGTGCCCCTGTTGCAGGGGCGCCTTGTCGTGAACTGGTTTCACGAGCCGAGCACGCGCACGCGCACCTCGTTCGAACTCGCGGCGAAACGCCTCAGCGCCGACACGCTCGGCATCACCTCGTCGACTTCGAGCGAAGTCAAGGGCGAGACGCTGCACGACACGCTCGCCAATATCGAGGCGATGCACACGGATATCATCGTCATCCGCCACGGTTGCGCGGGCGCGCCGCACATCCTCGCGCAACACCACCGCTCTCATATCATCAACGCGGGCGACGGCCGGCACGAACACCCGACCCAAGCGCTGCTGGACGCCTTCACCATGCGCGCGCATGTCCGTGCGATGCGCGGTGAACCTGAGGCCGGGCTCGACGGCCTGCGCGTCTCGATCATTGGCGACATCGCGAACAGCCGCGTCGCGCGGAGCAACATCTGGTGCCTGAACAAGCTGGGCGCCCGGGTGACGCTGTGCGGGCCAAGCACGCTGATGCCTGTGGACGTCGAGCGGATGGGTGTGCGCCTCACGGCGAATCTCAAGGAAGCCCTGGACGGGGCGGACGTCATCTACGCCCTGCGCATTCAGCTCGAACGCCAGAAACGCGGCTTGTTCCCCAGCATCCGGGAATACATCCGCCTGTTCCGCATCGACAATGACTCGTTGCGCCATGCGCCGGCGCACGCGCTCATCATGCATCCGGGCCCGATCAACAGGGACCTCGAACTGGCGACGGAAGTGGCCGACGGGCCACGCAGCGTTATCCTGGAACAAGTGAGTAATGGCGTCGCGGTCCGTATGGCGGTCATGCACCTGCTGGCGAACAGCGGACGGACGCGCACCCCGTGACGTTGCGCCGAGCGGCCGAGCGGCCAAGGGCCGTGTGAAAAGGACTCACCCCATGACCATCGCAATTGTGAATGGACACGTCATCGACCCCGCCAGCGGCACTTCCGCGCCGCTCGATGTGCTGATTGCGGGCAAGAAAGTGAGGCGGGTCGGCAAGGGACTGAAGGGCGACCAGACCATCGACGCATCGGGCTGCGTCGTATGCCCCGGACTTGTCGATATTCACGTGCACTTCCGCGAACCGGGCTTCGAGTCCAAGGAAACGATCCAGACGGGCAGCCGCGCGGCCGCCCGCGGCGGCGTGACCACTGTGGTCACCATGGCCAACACCGCGCCGCCCATCGACAACGCGGGCATGGTTGAGTTCGTGCAACGGCGCGCCCGGGAAGAAAACTGCATCAACGTGCGGCCCGCGGCCTGCGCCACGAAAGGCTTGAAGGGCGACGAACTCACCGAAATGGCCGAACTGCGCGACGTGGGCGCGGTCGCGGTCACGGATGACGGCAGGGACATCGCAAGCAGTTGGACCATGCGCCGCGTGCTCGAATACGCGAGCATGGTGGGCCTGCCGGTGCTGGCCCACTGCGAAGACCCGGCTCTCGGCGCGGAAGGCGCGATGAACGAAGGATTCAACAGCACGAAACTGGGCATTCCCGGTATTCCGAAAGCGGTCGAGGAAATCGCCATCGACCGCAACATCCGCATTGCCGAACTGGCGCGCGCGCACATCCATATCCAGCACGTTACCACCGCTGAGGGCGTCAACATCATCCGGCGCGCCAAGGCGAAGGGCCTCCAAGTCACGTGCGAGACCTGCCCCCATTATTGGACGCTCACCGACGACGCCGTGCTCGAATTCGACACGAACGCGAAGATGAATCCGCCCTTGCGCGAAGCACAGGACGTCGCGGCAATCATCGACGGGCTGAAGGACGGCACCATCGATTGCATCGCGACCGACCATGCGCCGCACACAGCCACGGAAAAGAACGTTGAATTCGGCCTCGCCCCCTTTGGCATCGTGGGACTCGAAACGCTGTTGGGACTCGTCGTGACGGGCCTGGTCGAACCAGGCCATCTCAGCTTGGAGCGCGCAATCGCGTTGATGACCTGCGCGCCGTCGCGGGTCTGCAACCTGGGCGTGGGCGTATTGCAGGAAGGCGGGCCGGCGGACCTCTGCGTCTTTGACCTGAAAGCGGAATGGACAGTGGACCCGGAGCGGTTTGCGTCGCGCAGCCGCAACACTCCGTTCACGGGACGGACCCTGCGCGGCCTCGTCCGGAACACAATCTGCAATGGAAACGTGATCTATTCGGCCTGAGCACCGGTCCTGCAACAGCGAGAGGAACGCGGCATGCCGCAATTCGCACGATGCGCCAATCCCGCCTGCGGCGTCGTCCTGAACCTCGACCGCTTCCCCGAGGGCAGCCCGTGTCACAAGTGCGGCGAGAGGCGGCGCATACCGCTGCCGGAATCGCCTTTGCAGGCCGCGCCGCAACCGCGCCGTGCCGCGCTCCTGCTGTGGGTCTTGCCGCTTGCCGGACTGGTTGCGGCCGCCTTTGCGGGCTTCTTGCTCCTGCGCGGCAACGATGCGCCCGCGCCGGCCGAGCCGGTGCCCGCCGCCGCATCCAGGGTGGAGCCGCCAGCCGCGCCCGCCCGGCCGCAGGCGACGCGGCAGCCCGAACCGCCCGTGCGCACGGTTCCGCCGCCGGCCCGCGACGCCGCGCGCGCTCCACGCGAGTACACGACGTATCGCAAGGCGCTTGATGAACAGAGCTTCATGCGCGAGTACGACCCCAACAAACCTTCGGATATTCAGCAGTACGATGGCGCGCGGCTGCGGCTCGACCTCGCGTCTTACACGCTCTATGTCGAGACGGACACGCCCCACGCCAAGTTTCCCGGCCCCGTCTATCACTGGGGCGGCCGCAGTGAAATCGTGCTGCCCGCCTGCGCCGCGCTGGAGACCCCCCTGCTGTGCGACGTGGTCGGAGGGCGCGTTTACGAAATACCCGAGGACGCCCTGCTGGAAAAGGAAGATGCGCTGGCCGTGGACAAGGCGGCCCTCGCGCCGCTGCCCCGCGCCGGCGTGCGGGTCCAGGCGACCGTCGATGTCGGCTTCTATCACATGGTTTTTGTGCTCATCGACCCGGGCGCCGGCGGCACGCCGCTCCTGGCAGGCTTCGGCCATACGGGCCAGCGCCTGCCCGTCCGTCCGCCCGCGCCGTAGCCAGACAAGAAGACCGCCGCCAGTGCTATGTCCGGCGGCGGCGTATCTCGAATCGAGGACCGCGAGTATTCAATCGCGCGGCCCCACGCAGGAACGGGCTACTCCGGCTGCGGCATGGGTTCGAGTTTGCCTGTGTCGAAACCTGCTTCGCCCAGCCGCGCCACAATCGCATCGTACACGGCGCTGTCCATTTTCGGGGTGCGGCTCAGAATCCACAACGTGCGCCGGCACTTGTCCGAGACGACTGCGTACTCATATTGCTGACCTAAGTCAATAATCCAGTAGTTTGGACCGAATATTCCCAGGGGGAACGGTCCGAATTGCACGGTGAGCTTGGCATTCGTCGTTGTGTCGGCGACGGTGGCCCGGCCTTCCGCGACCGATTCCTCGCCGTCAAAACTGCCTTCGAACCCCTTGTTCACGACCCGTACACTGCCATCGTCCTGCAGCGTGTACTCCGCTGTCACGCCGACCAGCCCGCGCTCGAAAAACACGGGGTACTTCGCGATTTCGTACCATTTCCCCATGTATTGCGGCACATCGACATAGGCCACGGTTTCCGGCGGATTGAAGCACAGGCAGCCCGACAGGCTGACCGCCATCAAGATTCCGAGTCCCGCCGTTGTAGAGATTGTCTTGAGAGAGTTTCGCATCGTTTGTTCCCACCATGTTCAGACTCCATTAACACCGTGAATGCAAACATTGCCCAACCCGCGGAAAATTCCCCGCGTGCCTCGTGACAGACTGCAGGGAACCTGCGCGCGTCGTCTGGACGCGGTAACCCATGCGCCACGTCCGCTGCGACTTCCATCATGTTCAGCGATGCTGTTCGGGTTAACTCAGGCGGCCGTCCTGTTTGCGCCAGCCGTCAACCGTCTCGTCCACGCGCATCCATTCCTCATACAACCACTGCCTGCGCGCCTCGGCGGACGCCGGAATCAACGACGCCGGCACGGTCCAGTACCGCGCGCGGATCTCGCGGCCGATCATGCTGCCGCGAAACATATCCGCGAAAGACGACGCGCCCTCGAACCCGTCGTGGACGAAGAATACGGCGTCGGCTTGGGGCGCGTGCTCGAGCAGCGCGAGCGTGCCCGCCGGGCGCGGCGGCAACACGTGCCGCAGACGCGCCGCGATATCGAGCAATGCTGCATCCCCCCGTTCTTTGAGCCGTTTCAGCGCCTGGGCGCGCTTCTTCTTGGAAAAGCGCGTGCCTTCGGGGTACATGACTACGCCCTCGCCCGGACCAAGGCCGGTGGCCAGCGCGGCCAGTTTTTCGACCTCACGCGCGCCGTCGCGAGACCCGCGCTCCAGAAAGCAATTGGGCAAGCGGTTTCCCACGATGTCCAGACAGGGATCCCAGAGCAAATCTTTCTTCATCGCATAGCGCATCCGCATCCGGCGCTCGACCAGCATGCACCACGACACGAGGATCGTGTCGGCGAGGCTCGTGTGGCGCACCAGCATCAGAAAAGGCTTGTCGCCGAATGCATAGCCGCCATCGATGGCAAGCCGCAGCGAAAAGAGCGCGATACCCGCCTTGGCGAACCCGCCGGCCCAGATGCGCTGGAGCGCGTAGTTCCAGGCCAGGAACCGGCGCCGGTTGCGCAAGGGCCAGACGCCCGCGCACAACCACGCCGCGAATGCCGCGGCCACGCCCGCCGTCTCCCACACCAGATAGAAGAAAATCAGCAGGTACGCCCGCGTAAGCGGCATGCGACGGTCGGTCAGCGCGTCGCATACGGCCAGCACGGCGATGAGGATCGGCGCGCACAACGTATTGGCCAACGTTGCGGGGAACAACACGCCAAGCGAGATGGCGCGCCGGGCACAGGTGCGCATCAGAGGGACGCGCCGTGCCGGAACAACGTCTTGTCGGCCGCGTACAGCAAGAAACCCAGCATGCCGCACGCGAACGTGCCCCAGGCGATGTCGGCCAGCGTGACCTTCAGCGTCCAGCCGCGCAGCACGGCGTAGTTCGTCAGGTCGTACACTCCGTAGATGACCAGTCCCAGCAACGCGCCCCAGCCGAGCGCCGCCAGCGCGCTCCCGCTCTGAACGCCTCGCGGCAGCGCAAAGCACAGCACGCCGAGGACAATGAGCACCCACGTCAGCAGCGCCGCCGCCACCCGCCCGCCCGTCATCTCCCCGCCCGACACCAGCAGGCCCCCCACCTGTGACTGATACAGCCTCGC
>JAGMZX010000055.1:32120-33266 GCA_018005585.1 Candidatus Hydrogenedentota bacterium
TGAATACTGCGGAATTGACTGGCAGGCGAATTTCGCAGGGCAAGAGGGTACGCGCGCAAGCAGCGGACAACAGGACCGCGCGGCTGAGTGATGATGTGTTTGTTCACTGCGCAAACACGGTGCGGTCATGTTGTGCGCACACTGAGGACGCGCGCGGGGACTGGCGTTGAACATCAGCGCCAAAGGAGACGCCTGTCATGATAGGGCATTCTTGGGGTTCCTGTTTTCCGCATGGTGTGCGCCGCGCTGCGTTTTCTGTCTTGTTCGCAGGCGTCGCAGCCGTCTGGGGTCTTGCTGCCCACGCGGACATCTATGAAAGCGACGGCACGCTGGGCGACCTGATTCTCAGCCCCGGCGGCAGCCTGTTCGTCGACACGGGCGGCGCTTCCCCTACGTTGTTGTTGAGTGAAGGAACGGTCTACAACGGCCGGGTGGAGAGCGGCGTCGCGGTCTTCGATTTCCGGCGCGTGGACATTCCCTACGGCCGTGCGGTGACGATCGCCGGTTCCCGGCCGCTTTCCCTGACGGCCAGCGAAGACATGTATGTCGGCGCGGCGTTTGACGTTTCGGCCACGACCCAAGGGCGCGCGGGCGGCGGGCTGGGCGGCGGCGGCGGCGCGGGCGCTGCGCCGGGCGGCGGCGGCGGCGGCGGCGCACCCGGCGGCGGTGGCTGGGGCGGCGCGGGCGGCGCAGGTGGCGACCCCGTGAACTGGGGCGCGGGCGGCGCCAGCGGGAATGGCGGTGGCTCCGGTGCTGGAGGCGCCACCGGCGGCGCAGGAAATGGCGGCGGAAACGGTGCCGCCGGGACCCTGGGCTATGGCCAGCCTTCCGGAGCGGGCGCCGGAGGCAGCGGTGGCAGCGGCGGTAGCGCGGGCAGCGCAGGCGGCGGCGGCGGCGGCGGCTGGACGGGCAACGGTGGCGCGGGCGGCGCGAACGTGGCCTATGGCAATGGTGGAAACGGCGGCGGCGGCGGCACGGGTGCGGGCGGCGGCGGCGGCGGTTCCGGCTACAGCGGTGGAAGCGGCGCCACGGGCGGCGCGGGCGGTCATGCGGTCTTTGTGATTCCTGCCGATACGCTCGCCATTGCTGCAGGCAACGGGGGTGGCGGCGGCGGCGGCGGCGCGGGCGGCGGCGGCGGCGGCGGCG
>JAGMZX010000056.1 GCA_018005585.1 Candidatus Hydrogenedentota bacterium
CACGGGAAACAGGGTGAAACTGCCGAACCGGCCAAAAGTCGAGTGGAACAAGTACGTCAGTTTTGGTTCATTCAGCGCGTCGAGGCCGCCGGGATTGCGCCAGTACGAGGCCTCGTACAGGTACAGGTCCGGGCGGCTCTGGATCGGCAGCGGGCTGCCGGTGACAGCAAGCATCACGCCGAAATGAACGGCCAGCGGCGCAGCCACGCCGAGACTGGTCCAGAACAGGGTCTGTCTTGGAAAACACGCAACCATGTACAGCCCTGCAAAGGCCACGAAAATGGTGACCGGCATGTCCAATGTGAATACGAGCCCGCCACACAGGCCGAACAAGGCAAACCGGTGCGGCGCCGGGGCAAGCCGCCCCGAGCACAACCCCAGCGCGAAGTATAACGCCGCCATGAGCGCGCCCGCTGCAGGCAGGTGATTATCGATTTGCGGGGCAAATCCCAACAGCTCGGTGCCCGCCGCGAGCGAGAACACCGCCGCCAGCCGCGTGCGAGGACTCTGGATGTGCCAGCGCGCCAGCAAGAGGAAAAAGACCAGCGCCGCCACGTAGCCGCTGCTGATGAGCGATAGCGTCATGATCCGGACGATGCGGCGCGCGTCTTCCCGGTTTGCGAGGTCCCAGCCGAACGCGCGATGCATGACCCAGTACTCGCCGGTCATCAGGAGCGGCAGGACCGGCGGCTTGGTCGAATAGAGACGCCCGTCGATTTCCACCTTGTCCACGGTGCCAGGTTCAAACGGGTTAGGCGGGTCGATGGACCATCGGCCTTCATGCACGAGCGCCCATGCCGTGGCCAGGCGGCTGTTCGCGGTGTCGCCGAGATACTGGACATGCGTGGCGCACACGACAAACACGGCCGCCGCCGTTACGAGCAGCCAGGCAAGATATTCAGGAATCCGTGTGCTCCACATAGGATTGGGGCATCCTATCCATTTCGGGCGGACGGGCGCCATGCTTCGCCAGAACGCCCGCGCGCAGGCGGAAACGCAAGCGGTTCCGGGGGGTCGTCCGAAACCGGGTCAGAAAACGCCCGTAATCTTGCCCCAGGTCCGTCCCCACCAACCCGGTCGTTCTTCCTCGGCGACAGTGCGCTGGATTTCCTCTTGCGGCGGCACCCATTCCCCGTTGACGTATTCCTCCGTCTTCTCCGCGACAAACAACGTGCCTACGCGCTTCCATTGACCGCCGCGCCATTCAAACGTCATCGTTTCGACGCCCGTGTCGCGCAGAAAGTTCTCATCCGCCGCGGCTTCGGCCCGTTTCCGGTGCAGGCGCGTGGCAAACCGCTGCTTCTCCAAGGTCACATTGGCCACGACCGGAGCCGTGCGCGACTCCGTCTCGCGGATATCCGCATCGAATTCGTCCGCGCCGTCAGGGTAAACGCTATACTCCTTGAAGAAATACGGGCGGCGGAACACGATGTCCCCGCGCGCTTCATCCTGGCCGCGCTGAGCCGAAGCAATGGTGTGGCGGACCAGCTCGTTCAACGCCTCCTCCCGCTCAGAAGAGGCCTCCGTGACTTCCACCTGCTCCGCATCCACGCCCTTGCCGTTGTGGGCGCAGCCGAAAACACACGCCACCAAGAACATTGCGGGAAGAATAAGTCTGCTTGAACGCACCATGGTACAGACATCCTCTTGCTGGTTGGAAACGCGCTGCCCGCGCCCCTCATCCGCGGCCCAGGCGAACGGCGCCTATTCTAACACATACACCCCACCCTCTTGCGAGGCTCCAACCGACTCGTCATGCCCATTCCGCGCGGAACACCGCCCGGACGCCCAAGTCATCCCGCAGGCGTAAGGCGGCCCCGTTCCACCCAGTAAACGAGCAGGCGGCCGCCGCCGCGGCTCGCGTGGCGCGTATCCTCCAGACGTACCTGGCGCGGGGTGACATTGAGCACCTCGAACCGACCGCCGAGCAGGTCTCCAACGCCCACCACCTCCTCCTCGGTGGCCTCCGCGCTCCTCTTGTAGACCACCGTATTCTGTTCCGGGTTCACCTGGAGAAACATGGAATACGCGGCCACTTCGTCCAGCACTTGCTGGCGTATGTCGCGGATGCGCGCGTCATTGTCCAGAATGACGCCCTCACTGGTCAGCCGCGACGCCTTCTGGAGCAGTTCCGGGTCCCATGGGTCGGCAGTCAGCAACGCGTCGATTTCCTTCACAAAGTAATCGCGCGACTGGTTCAGCACCTGGTCGTTTTCCGGGCCGGGCGCATTATTCACGGCGTCCAACGCGGCCTTCAAGACTTCAAGGCCGCCGCCGTTCGCCGCCATCATCTCCGGCGCCCGGTTGTGGTACGTGGGCTTCTGCTCGACATCATCGCTGCGCAGCCCCTCCACTATCTTGTAGACAAACACGAGGCAAAGCAGCGTCGCGACGGCCACGCCCAGCCCCAACAACAGCCGCGATGCACCCGAGGGTTGCTGCGCGACACGCGGCGGCGGCGTGCTCGAGACCGTCGAGGAACTCAGCGCGAACTGCATCAGGTCGCGGCTGCGCGCGTCCAGTTCCGGAAGCCCCGAACCTCCGCCGAGGGCGGACGGCTCGCTGCCGGGCAGGTCGGCCTTCTGCCCGGAGATGACCTCGGCCCGAAAGGCCTCGATCGCCTCGATCACGTCCCCCGAAGGCGTATAGGTCGGTTGCGCGTCCCCCCCGAGGTCCTGGATAGTCAGATTGGCCTCTTTGCGCCTGGGCCGGGCCACTTCCCCGCCGCAGTGACGGCACTTGGTTGCCAAGACGCTGATTGGCATGCGGCAGATTGGGCATAGCCGCATGTCGTCCTGTTCTCGGAAGGGCACATCCGTGTCTGTCACAGCGCTCATCCTCCCAAGTTGAGGTTAAACCATGCCAGCCTCTCTTATCAAGAAGAACCTGTCATGCGGCAGTTCAAGGGGCAAGCCTTCCCTGATAGACACTCCCCCACCACCGTTCTCATCCCCGTCCGTCTTGCCTCGTATCCCCATCGCTGGCTTATCATACTCGATTCCAGGGAAAAGTATTCAACTTGTCCGGCATGAGAGCAACCCTTGGCGAGCAGACCCCGGGACGGTAAGCATGGGCAGCCCCGAGTTCCCGGTCACAGTGGAAAGGCGGTCCTCGTGCAATATCCAGGACATGCGAACGGCGGCAAACACCGGCCTGCCTCCGGAATCCGCGCGGCGGACTGGCGCGACCGGCTGCTGGGGTGTTGCGCCTACCTCGGCATGGCGCCGGTCTGGTTTGCGCTAAGGCGGCGGCTCGGCCGCCCCTTCGTGGACCGTCACGCCGGCCAGGCGCTGGTCTTGTTTCTGCTGTCGATGGCCATCGCCGCGCTGTTTCTGGTTTGCGCGGGCGCGCTCTCTTACGCGGTCGTGCACAAGCGGGAAATCTATGAGGGCACCTCCATCGAGGGGTGGTTGCTCACGGTGTTTCGCTGGTTCGTGCTGGCCTGGCTCGTTTTCTGGGCTTACGGCGCCGGCTCCGCGCTGTTTGGCTCGTTTTGGGAGCTGCCGGGCGTGGCGTTTCTCGCGCGCCGGCACCGGGTTGCCGGCGCCGGGGCGATCTTCCAGACTGCCGTATACGCCCTGATACTGGCGCTGGCCGTCCTGGCCGTGCGCGCCTCCACTCTGGCCCGCGATGACTCCCGCCCCGCCGATGTGTACTTGCTCTATGAAGACGTGGACCGGTACCCGCGCTGGTTGTTCACGCTGGCGTTCTACCCCGTCACGTGCGCCGGACTGGATAGCTTCGGCGACGATAGCGTGTCGGTCTTGAAACTCACGCGTGAGAACCTTGCGACGGCGCTGGCGCAGGGCCGCTTTGTATTCATCGGCTCCCACGGCAAGGCATCCGGCATGCTGCTCGACCGCCAGTGGTTCCCGCCGGAGGACGCGGCGGCGCTGCCAAAGGGGCCGCATCTGGCTTTCGTATATTTGTCCGGCTGCGACAGCGGCGCTCAGGCGGACGCATGGCGCGCGGCGTTTGCCCCGGCCGAAGTGGTGACGCATAACCGCCTTACCGCCTTGATCGAGCATGTGTGGTGGCTCTGGTTCGAAGCGCCGGACGTCCTGCGCCGTCTCGCCGGCGGAGCGGCATCCCCGCCCGAAACCATACGCGGCTCATGAGTGGTCCTATGGACGCAGCGGTGAATAAGGTGGAACCAGCAGGCGTCCAATTGGTATACTGAGAGTCTGCATAAACATTCGCTCGCCGGGTAAGGCTCCCGGGAAAGAACCCTGTACATCAAGGAGATGTTGCGATGAAAAAACTGTTGGTAGTGACGATTGCGGCTGTGGCGACCTTGGCGCTCTATGGCGTAACGACGGTTCTGGCGCAGGAACAGGCGGCCCCGGAACAGCCGGTCGAGGTAGTCGTGGAAGGCGTGAATTACTGCGTGCTCTGCGAACTGGCGAAAGAGGAAGTCGCCGGCGCAAACAGCGCGTATGCGACGATGAACGCCGTGCGCGTAGTAGCCGCGCTGGACAAGGACAACAACCTGATGACCGACCTCGAAGGGACGACGCTGCATTACCTGCCGACGAAGCAGGCGGAACCCCTGCTGGTCGGCGAGCAGTATCAAGGCGCGAACGTGACCATCACGGGCCTGTACTACAAGCAAGCCAACGTGCTCAAGGTGGTGAGTTTCGAAGCGGAAGCCACGGGCATGGACAGCGTCCCGGTCGGCACGAAGAGCAACCTGCAGGTCCTGTAACCGCTGATTTTCAAGCTCCGCGCGGGAGACAACGCTGCTGTTGTCTCCCGCGTTTTTCTTCGCGGTCACTCAGGCGGCGGGTACGCCCGAGTCTCAGCTCCCGTTCGTTCCTCCGACCCCTCAAGGCGCCTGAGGTTCGCCTCAACCACAGCGCAACCCGGTTCGCGCAGCAGCGCTTCGCGCAAATACCGCTCCGCTTCGCCCCGCCGGCCGAATGCCACGCACAGCACGGCCGCATTGTTCAAGGTCTGCACCTCCCGGCCGTAGATGTTCAGGCCGGTTTCCAGGTGCTCCAGCGCGGATTCCGGAAGACCCTCCCTGAACCTTTCGCGCGCCCGAGCAAGGTGATACTCATAGAGGATCAGTTCCGCCGTATCGTCGCCCCGGGCCTGTTCCGGGTCCAGGCCGTTGCGCCAGCGGTAACTGGCCCATACGTCCTTGTCCGGCGTCGGCGCGCCCAGCGGGACGGCCCGGAACAACAGACCTTCCTGCCGTGCGCGCCAGTGTGGCGGCAGCGCCGGCAACGTGGTGAAGTACACGGGCCGGGCCGTGTGGCGCAGCAGCGCCCCGAAGATTCCGGGCTCGTACCGGCGGCGCGGCTTATCGCCCCATTCCGCGGGGCGGTCATCCGCGGGGATTTCCGCCAGCACCTCCAGGGAGAGATAGCCGTACTTGCGCCCGATGATGATGTCCGGGCGCACCCCTTCGCTCGCCTGCACGTACACGGCGGGAAAACTCGCATGGTCCGCCTCGGGAATGTAAATCGCGCCGGGATCCATGGATTCAAGCACATTGCGCGCATAGTCTTGAGTCCAAAAATAGGAAGACTTGTCGTTCGCGCGCCAGTGCAGGAACAACGGGGTCAGCACGCACGCGGCAAGCAGAGGAACCGCCGCCGCGGCTGTGGTTATGGACCGTACCCGCGCCAGCAGTTCTGACAGCCACAGAGCCGTCATCATGTAGGCGGGGATGCCGAACACGGTCATGATGCCGAGCCATTCCTTGTCGAAATTGAAGTTCTGAACCAGCGCGAACCCGGCAACCACTACGACGGCCGCTGTCATCGTGAATACCGCGTCGGCCCGCCGTCTCCGCCACAACAGGCACCATCCCGCGAACCCAGCGAGCGTCACAGGCCAGCCGAATTGCCGCCACCAGAAGCCGGCACATGCCGCAAGTTGCCACAGGTAACGCGCCGCGTCGCGCGGATATTGCCAATACATGAAGCTGAGCTGCTTGCGCGTCGCGTGGTCCCAGAATCCCTGCAGCGTTTCCGGATTGCCCCAGTCCATGGGCGGGTCGGCAAGCGACGCCAGCGGCATATACGCATAGACAAACAGGCCGAGCAACGCGAACAGGGCCGCACCGGCGTAGACCCGCAGCCGGGCGATGCGGAAACCGTCTTCCCGGAGCACGAAGCCCGCAAAGACCGGCCCGAGCAGCATCATGGTGTTGTGGTTGGCAAGACTGAGCCCGTAGACGAACCCGAAGACAAGCAGACGGCGATCGCCGCGCGTGCGGCGCCATTCCCACAGCAGCAGAACGCACAGGGCAATCAGAAACGCGTTGAGCGCGTAAACTTCGGCAACAACAGCCTGTTCCCAGAACTCTTGCGAAAAGGCGAGCGCCAGCGAGGCTCCGAAAGCGGCCGCTCGGTTGCGCGTAAGCCGCAGCGCGAGCAGCGCCAGCAGAAATACCGTCGCCGATGCGAAGAAGGCGGACGACAGGTTGACGCGCCAGGCAATCGAGCCAAAAGGCAGCCACGTGAACACGTGCGCAAGCAGACACCATAGAGGATATCCAGGCGGATGCGGGATGCCCAGCGCATACGCGGCGGTGATGAATTCGCCGCTGTCTTCGCCCGTGACAGTAGGCCCGAGAGTCCGCAGGTATACGAGAAAAGCGAGGCAAGCGGCGGCAAGCGCCGTGGCGTAATCCACGGCACGAAACGCACGGTCCTCGAGAGGCACGCCTGCTTGCGGTCCCATCACCTATTTTGGCCCGGCTTCTCGCTTCGATGAGAAGGAGATGCGGCTTTCCTCGCCTTTCAGGATACGCTGGATATTCGCGCGGTGCTTCCACACGACGAGCGCGGCGATTAGCACGGCCGCGACGCGCACGGGCCAGCCGTATGGCAGCAGCAGCGCGGCTACGGCCAGGACGATGGCCGCGCTGCACGAACCCGCGCTGACCATGCGCGTGGCCGCAACCACCGCGGCGAATACGAGGCCCGCCAGCAACGCAGGCAGCCAGGCCAGCGCCAGGAAGACGCCCGCGCCAGTGGCCACGCCCTTGCCTCCCCGGAACCTCAGGAACACGCTGAAGGTATGGCCGAAAATGGCCGCAACGCCGCAGGCCAGCGGCAGGTGCGGCCAAAGACCGAGACGCGCGGCGGCCAACACGGGCACGGCGCCCTTGAGCATGTCGCCCGCAAGCGCGAGCGCGCCAAGCCCCCGTCCCAGCACGCGCAGCGTGTTCGTCGCGCCGATGTTCCGGCTGCCGTGCTCGCGGATGTCCACGCCGCGCAGCCTCAGGCCAAGCCATAGCCCCGTGGGAATGGAGCCCAGGACATACGAAACGGCCACTGCGGCCGCGCACCAAACCGTATTCATGGAGCGGGATTCCCCTGCCGCAATTCCAGTTTAATCGGAACACCCGCGAAACCGTAGCGCTCGCGAAGCTGATTCTCGATAAAGCGCAGGTAGCTGAAATGAAACAGGTCTTTCCGGTTCACGAACAACACGAACGTGGGCGGCTTCACGCCCGCTTGCGTGATATAACGCACCTTCGCTGCTTTCCCCTTTACCGTCGAAGCCGGATGCTTTGCACGGATGTCTTCCATGAACTTATTGAGCTCCGCGGTATTGATCCGGAGGTCCGTTCCGGCGGCGACGCGGTCCACGTAGTCCAGCACCGTGAAAATGCGCTGGCGCGACACGTTCGAGACCGTTACGTAAGGCGCATGCTTGATGTGCGGCATCTTGAGTTCGATTTCGTCGTCGATCTGCTTGAATCGCGCCGCTCGCTCTTCGACCAGGTCCCACTTCGTCCACACCAGCACCATCCCGACCCCCTGCTCCAAGACATAGCCGATGACCCGCTTGTCCTGCTCCGTCATGCCCTCCGTCGCGTCGATCATGACCAGGCAAACGTCAGCGCGCCGGATCGCGCGCAGGGTTCGGCTCACGCTGAAGTGTTCGACCGGCGCGCGGATACCCGCCTTCTTCCGCAGCCCGGCCGTGTCGATGAGCACATATTCTTTCCCTTTCCACGAGAACTCGATATCGATCGCGTCCCGCGTCGTCCCGGGCTGTTCATGCACAATCGTGCGCTCTTCGTTCAGGATCGCATTGATGAACGAAGATTTCCCAACGTTCGGCTTGCCGATGACGGCGACCTTGACGGCCGGCGCCGCCTCCGTCTCGTCCGTTTCCCGCGGCGGCGTTTCCGGCAAATGCGCCGCCACCGCATCGAGCAAAGGCCCGATGCCGTGCCCGTGCCCCGCCGAGATCGCGTACGGCTCGCCCAGGCCGAGGCCGAAGAAATCAAACCGCCTCATCTCGAGGTCTTCGTTGTCCAGCTTGTTCACGGCCAGCACAATCGGCTTTCCCGCGCGCAGCACGTCGTCGCGAATCTGGTAATCGGTCCTCGTCAATTCGCATTGGCCATCGACAATAAAGATCAGGACGCGCGCCTCGGCCATCGCGAGGCGCAACTGGTCCTGCATCTTCTGCGATACAGGGTCAACGGGGTTTTCCATGATGCCCCCGGTATCGACTACGCGGAAGGCGCGCCCTTCCCACTCGGCCTCGCTGATGAAACGGTCTCGCGTAATGCCTTCCACATTATGGACGATGGCGCGCTGTTTGCCGAGGATACGGTTGAAGAGCGTGGATTTGCCCACGTTCGGCCGGCCGATGATGGCCACCAGCGGCAGCTTCCGTTTCTTCGGCATCACGCCGCCTTTCGGCTTGCCGCCAGCTGCGCCCCGGAATAGAAGTAATCGGCGAACGATGCGATCGTGCAGATCAGCGCGATGAGAATGAGATAGTAGGCGAGGGACAGCTTCAAAAGGACCGCGATGATCACGCTCATGTGCGCCCAGGTCGTGGCCTTGCCCAAGGCGCGCGGCCTGAACTGCGTCGGGCCCATCTGGCTCGTGATCAACAAGGCGCCCACGACGATGAAGACGTCCCGCGACAGCACAATCACCGGAAACGCCATGAACCATCGCGGCAGCACGTCATAGAAATACGGGTTTGCCGCAATGAAAACGAAACCCAGATTCACGATGAGCTTGTCGGCAAGCGGGTCCAGGCGCATGCCCAGCCGGGAGTGCTGGTGGTAGCGGCGGGCGATAAAACCGTCCAGGATGTCCGAAAGCGCCGCCGCCGTGTACAGCGCAAATGCGGCCCACCGCAGCCATTCGCGTTCTGGCGAATAAAGGTACACCAGAGCGCAAAAGACCGGGATGCAGAAGACCCGGGCCAGTGTAATGCGGTTTGCCAACGTCACCGTGCCGATTTCCCTCTTGCGCAGTTCACGACCTCCGGATGTTCCCGGAACGGGACATCACGGCGCGCGCCGCGGGCTGCCATGCCTCCTGCTCCCTTGCGCGGCATCATTCCTGCGGACGCAGATGCCGTTTGACCTGCGCCACCAGTTCCGCCGTCAAGAAAGGCTTCGTGATGAATGTGAGCGCGCCTACATGCAGGCTGTGCGCCCGCGCGTCCGGCGTGTGCGCCGAAGAGAGACACACCACCGGAATCTGCTGGGTTTCCGGGTTGGCCTTGATCTGTTCGCACACTTCGTAGCCGCTCATCGTCGGCATCATGATGTCGAGCAGGATCAGGTCGGGCTTCTCGCGGATAGCGAGGTCGAGCGCCTCCAGTCCGTCAAATGCCCTGATTACGTCGAGACCTTCCGCCTTCAGCGTGCGTTCGATCAGCATCACCACGTCCGGCTCGTCATCGACCACAAGTATCTTTGGATTAGCCACGGCGTCTCCCCAAATTGCCGGTAACTCGGTCTCCCACCGTAATATCCAGCGTGTGCATCCGCGTGCGCGGCGTCCGGCGCGGCCGCGAACGGCGGATCGTAATCGGAGCCGACGCAGGCCGGTGGATGGGCCTCAGCATGACCTGCACCCCATGGTCCACCAGACCGCCAAAACCCGGCTGCGTGCGCACTACGCGCGCCTCGATAGACTGCGACAACGGCACCTTGAATTCCTCGTCACGCATCATCTGTATCACCACGACGCTGCCCGTCTCCAACTGTTCGAGCAGGCGAATTCGCATGCCGCGCGGGTTCAGGTCCAGAACCACGCCCTCCAATTTCACGCCCGGCGCCCGCTTCGTCCAGACGAGGCACGGGCGGCACACCTCCGTGCGCGGGGCATTGCGCCGGCCACGCCGCAAAGATTTCAGCTCCGGAGACCAGATCATCTCCTCGCCGGGCGTTAGCCGGCCATCAACAAAGAGTGGCCTGCGTTTTTCCGCCATGTCCTCGTCCTTTGTGAGGGACACCGATTCATTATCTCCGCCATCTCCGCCGAATAGAAGAATACCCCAAACCGGCGGGTATTTCCATAATCCGGCGCGGCAACGCTTTCCGGGAACGGAATTTTCACCGGCAATGGATCGTTTTATCAACAACGGGTGCTGCGAACATGCCCCGTTAACTTCCCCAGACTTCGCGGAACGACAGGAGCCGCGTCTGCCTGACATGCCGGGCAGCCAAGGGTACGACAAATATAACATGAAGGAGACCATACTATGGCGTACACACTTCCTCCGTTACCCTATGCCTTTGATGCGTTGGAACCGCATATCGACGCGCGGACCATGGAAATCCACCATGGGAAGCATCATCAGGCCTATGTGAACAATGTCAACGCGGCTGTCGAGGGCATCGACGCGCTCGCGGCAAAAAACATCGAGGACCTCTTGCGCAGTGTTCAGGACGTGCCCGAGGACAAGCGGCAGGTGGTCATCAACAACGGCGGCGGCCACGCCAACCACACCCTGTTCTGGCAGATCATGGGCCCGAACGGAGGCGGCGAGCCGAGAAACGGCCTTGCCAGCGCGATTGGCAACGCTTTCGGCACGCTGGACGGGTTCAAGGACGCGTTCAGCAAGGCCGCGGCCACCCGTTTCGGCAGCGGCTGGGCCTGGCTCGTCGTGAACGGGGAGGGCAAGCTTCAGGTCTACAGCACCGCGAACCAGGATTCGCCCCTGATGCAAGGCCATACCCCCATCCTGGGTTTGGATGTGTGGGAACACGCCTACTACCTCAAGTACCAGAACCGGCGCCCGGATTACATCGCCGCGTTCTGGAATGTCGTTCGTTGGGACAAGGTGGCGGACTTCTATGCGTCCGCGAGAAGATGACGGCGCGCGCGGCGCGCTGACAGGCGCCGGGAATGGCCGGGAACCCCGTTTCCCGGCCTTTTTTCTTGCCCGGCCGCGACACGGCGCGGCTTCTTCGCATGGCGGCACACGCTCCGGTATACTACGCCCCGTCTTCCGGAACGGTTTCGCGGAGAAACGCCATGCTGTATTTCAAGTGCGCCCAATATGTGCCGGGCAAAGGCGACGCCTGGACCTATTACGAATGTGACGACAACAAGAAGGTGTTGCGCCAGATGACGCACATCACCGGGACCGGCGAACTGACGCGGGTCCCAGACCCTATCGTCAAGAAGCTTATCCGGCCCGAAGCGTTGCTCGATGCGGACGCTGGCGAGTTCCTGCAACTCTGGGCCAAGCCCTGAATCGAGTGGGAGGAAGCACGAATTGCCCGTCCACATCTCTCATCCCTACATGACCGGCCCGTTCTCCTGGCTCAAAGGCAACCTGCATACCCATACGACGAACAGCGACGGCGACCTCAGCCCGCAGGAATCCGTGGCCACGTATGCCGCGCTCGGCTACGATTTCCTCATGGTCAGCGACCATGACTGCTTCACCAAGACGAAAGGCCTGGACCCTCACGGCATGGTGCTCATACCGGGCAACGAAATCACGGCCTATGGGCCGCACCTGCTGCACGTGAACGCCCACCGCTACATCGACCCCGATGAAGACCGCCAGGCCATGATCGACGCGATCAACGTGGACGGCGGTTTCTGTGTCGTGTGTCATCCAAACTGGCTTGAAAACTACAATCACTGCGACCACAGCTTGCTCACCGAATGGCGCGATTATCTTGGCATCGAAATTTACAACGGCGTGTGCCGGCGCGCCGAGGGCAGCCCCATCGCAACGGACCGTTGGGACCGCCTGCTCAGCACCGGCCGCCGCGTCTGGGGTTTTGCCAACGACGACAGTCACAAGCCGGTGGAACGCGGCGTAGCCTGGAATGTGGCGCAGGTCGAATCGCGCATTCCGGCAGCGATTGTGCGCGCACTTCGAGATGGCCGCTTCTATGCGAGCACGGGCGTCGCTATTACGGCCATACGCGTCGAGAACGCGACGATTACCGTCGAAACGGCCAACGCTCAGCGGTGCCGCGTGTTCGCGGACCTGAGCCGCCTGCAGGCGACACAAGAAGGGCCCGCGATTTCCTATACGGTCCCGGACGATTTCCCCCATACCTATGTGCGTGTGGAATGCTACGGTGTGGGCGACGATACCGCCTGGACCCAGCCGTTCTTTGTGGAAAAGACCGCCTGATACACGGGCGGGACGCCGTGCGGCGAGGAGGAATGCATTTATGGAGTTCGTGTTTCAGCGCAGTTACCGCGGCCCATTGAAGGCAGTGCTGCTCGATTGGGCGGGCACGACCATGGATTACGGGTGCTATGCGCCGGCAGTGGTTTTCGTCGAGGTCTTCAAGCGCCAGGGCGTGCCAATCACCATGGACCAGGCCCGCGAACCGATGGGCGCGCACAAGCGCGTGCACATCCAGAAGATCACGCAGATTGACGCGGTGCGGCGCCTCTGGGAAGAGACACATGGCCGCCCCCCGTCCGAACAGGACGTGGACCGGATGTTTGCCGAGTTCGTGCCGTTGCAGTTGCAGTGCCTCGCCGATTACGCGGATTTGATCCCCGGCACGCTCGAGGTGGTGGCGGACTTCCGCAAACGCGGCATGAAGGTTGGCTCGACTACCGGCTACACGGGCGAAATGATGCAGCTGCTCTGCGCGGAAGCGACGAAACGCGGCTACACGCCGGACGCGACCGTCTGCGCTACGGACGTGCCCGCCGGCCGGCCCGAGCCGTGGATGTGCCTCGAAAACGCCCAACGGCTGCGTATCTTCCCGATGGAGGCGGTCGTAAAGGCCGGCGACACGTTGCCGGACATCTATGAAGGCCTGAACGCGGGCATGTGGAGCATCGGCATTGCCATGACCGGCAATGAACTGGGGCTGAACGAAGCGGAACTGGCGCAACTCGACCCCGAAACACGCGAACGAAAGCGCCGTCGGGCCTATGAACGCATGGCGCAGGCCGGCGCGCATTACGTTGTCGACTCGATTGCCGATGTGCCGCCGCTCCTCGACGCGATCAACGCACGGCTCGCGCGCGGCGAACGTCCGTAAGCTCGCATCATGGCGGCATGCCGGGACGCAGACGCGCTCAAGCGCGCCCTGTTCGCCGCGTTCGGTGCGGCGGCGATATACAGCGTGACCGCGTGTGTCGTTGAGGCCCTGCCGATGCTGCCGTTTCTGCGCGCGTTGCCCACGCTTCTCCTCGTCGCGGCAGCGGCCTTATGGTCGCGGCCCGATTACGGTTGGCGCATCGCGCTGGGACTCTTCTGCGGCGCGTGGGGCGACTACTTTCTCGCTTCCGCGTCGCGCGACTGGTTCCTGGCCGGGCTTGGCGCATTCTTGCTGGGCCATGTCTTCTATATTGCCGCGTTCGCGTTCCGCCGCCGCGTTACGGGGCCGCGCCTCGCCGTGACCGCGGCAACAACGGCAACCGTGGCTGTGCTGACTATTCTCGTCGCATTGCGGCTCGCGGCCGCGGGCGAAACGCGTCTTGTCTTGCCCGTGACCGCTTACAGCCTTGTCATCGTCGCGATGGCGGGCGCGGCCATGCTGCACGAGACCACAACGCCGCTTGTCGCGGCGGGCGCGCTTGTTTTCGTCCTTTCAGACGCGCATATCGCGGTGAACCACCTGCTGCGCGATTCGCCGCTGCTGGCGCTGAGCGTATCCGGTTATGCGACCTACTACCTCGGGCAGGGCTTGATCGCGGCGGGCGCGGTCTCGGGCTCGCACTCATGGGGGGCGCGGGCAGGCCGCAGCGATTTCGCGCAACGATAGCTATCCTGCTTATCTCTGCCAGCGCGATTTGTGCCGTGCCGCCCGCGTATGGCAGAGTAACGCATTCTTGGACCCGCTGTTACTGGCGATTGGACGTGGAAGGGACCACGGGGAAGCAGCGGGATTGGTTAAGCCGCTCGCCTGGGCGCCGGCTTCCTCGCTGCGGAGGCGGCCGGAAATAACGCGGGGAAGCGTGCGCTTCCCGAGGGTGTGTTATGCGTAAAACCCCTCTGCATGACGAATACGCGCGCCTGGGCGCCAAAGTTGTCGACTTTCACGGCTGGGCGCTCCCGGTGCAATTCGGCGGCATCATCGAGGAACATCTCCACACGCGGTCGCGCGCGGGTCTGTTCGACTGTTCCCACATGTCCGAGTTCCTGGTTCAAGGCCGCGAAGCCATCGCCGCGCTCGACGCGCTGGTCTTCTCCGATTTTGTCAACCTCAAGATAGGCCGTTGCCGTTACAGTGCCTTGATGAACGACCGCGCGGGCATTGTCGATGATTGCGTCGGCGTCCGCCTTGACGAGGAAACGCTGTACCTCGTGACCAATGCAGGGCCCGTGGCCGCGGTCGAGGCCCTGTTTGCCCGATACGGCGTCAAGGCCGCCAATATCTCCGCCGCCACGGCGAAAATCGACGTGCAGGGACCGCAATCCCGGGATGTGCTGCTCGCGCTCGGCCTGACCGATGCCGCCCCGCTTGCGTACTGGAACGCGCAACGCACGCAATGGCGGGGACGCGCCGTGCTTGTGGCGCGTGCGGGTTACACGGGCGAACTGGGCTATGAACTCTATATCGACAACGACCTGGCCGTGGACTTGTGGCGCGCCTTGCTGGAACAGCCCGGCGCCGCGCCGTGCGGCTTGGGCGCGCGCGACACGCTGCGCCTCGAGGTGGGCTATCCCCTGTACGGCGAAGACGAGTCGGAAGACAAGACCCCGCTCGAATGCGGCATGGGCCGTTTCATCCAGTGGGACAAGGAATTCAATGGCAAGGCCGTGCTCGAGGCCCAGCGCGCGCGGGACGACTATCACCGGCTTACCGCCATCGTATCGGCGGACCGGCGTTCGCCGCGGCATGGATTCGAGGTAAAGCACGGTGGCGAAACGGCCGGCGTCGTGACCAGCGGCACCTACGGTCCGAGCGTGGGCCGCGGCGTCGGGTTTGCCTCGCTCGCGCCCGCATACGCGCGCCCCGGCGTGGCGTTGACCGCCGGCCCCAGGGAGATGCCGGTTACCACGACGGAAATTCCCATCTACAGGGATGGGACATGCCGCTTGAAAGTGTGATGCGTTGGAGCGCGGCAGCCTGCTGCCGCTTGGAGGAGCGCCATAACGACCCGGGTTGCGGTAATTGTCATTGTGAGCGTAAGGACTCGGCGAAATGAGGAATGAATCAATGGACCCGAAGAAACTGCAGTACACCAAGGATCACGAGTGGATCGGGCGCGACGGCGACCTGTATGTCGCCGGCATCACGGACTACGCGCAGGAACAGCTGGGCGATGTCACCTATGTCGAGTTGCCGGAGGCCGGGCGCAAGGTCGCCGCGGAAGAGGAGGTGGCGGTCGTCGAGTCGGTCAAGGCGGCCAGCGACGTGTTCGCGCCGGTAGCAGGCACCATCGCGGCTGTCAACGAGGCGCTCGAAGCCCGGCCCGAACTGGTGAATCAGGACCCCTATGGCGAGGGCTGGTTCTTCAAGTTGCGGGACGTCAAAGTGTCCGACCTGGACGCGTTGATGGACGCTGCGGCGTACGAGGCCTTCCTGACGACACTGGAGGATTGAATGAGCTGGGTACCCCACACGGACGCCGACCGCGCCGCGATGCTCGCGGCCATCGGCGTCGGCACGGCGGATGCGCTGTTCGATAGCATCCCGCCGGAATCGCGGCTCAGGTCGTGGAGCCTGCCGCCGGGCCTTTCCGAGATGCAGGTGCGCCGTCTGTTCGAACAGCTTGCGGCTCGCAACGACGCCGGCCCGGTCTGTTTTCTGGGCGGCGGCTACTACGACCATTACATCCCGGCGGCCGTGGACGCGTTGCAGGGCCGCAGCGAGTTCTACACGGCGTACACGCCGTATCAACCCGAGTGCTCTCAGGGCACGCTGCAGGCCATCTACGAATATCAGTCGGCCATCTGCCGCCTGACCGGCATGGATTACGCGAACGCCTCGCTCTACGACGGCGGCACGGCCATATTCGAGGCAAGCACGATGGCCGTGCGCGTGACGGGCCGGCGCCGCGTCGTCTGCCATCCGTCGTTGAACCCGGCCTATCGCGCCATGCTCGATACACATGCCGCGAATCTCGGCCTGGAGCTCCTGGATGGAGACGACCCCGCGGACGCCGCATGCGTGATCGCGCAAAACCCGGCGTTTCTGGGCGATGTCGCCGATTTCGCGCCGCTGGCCGCGCGCTGTCACGAGGTTGGCGCGCTGTTCACGCTCTCCGTGTACCCGGTCTCGCTCGGGCTGCTGAAAACGCCCGGCGAGATGGGCGCGGACATCGCCGTCGCGGAGGGCCAGAGTCTTGGGCTGCCGCTCGGTTTCGGCGGCCCGTATCTTGGCATCTTGGCCACGCGCAAAGAGCACGTGCGCAAGATGCCGGGGCGTATTGCCGGCATGACGCAGGACCAGCAGGGCCGCCGCGGCTTCGTACTCACGCTCCAGGCGCGCGAGCAGCACATCCGCCGCGCGAAAGCCACGTCGAATATCTGCACGAACCAGGCGCTGTGCGCGTTGCGCGCCTTGATCCATCTGAGCCTGCTCGGGAAAGAGGGGCTGCGCGAGGTCGCCGCGGCCTGTCACGCGAAAGCCGAGTATCTGAAGAAGAAACTCGTTTTCACGCGACTGCTCAACGAGCATCCGACGTTCAACGAGTTCGCGGTGCGCCTGCCGCGCGACGCGCGCGAGACCGTCGCGCGGCTGCGCCAGGAGGGATATCACGCCGGGCTGCCCCTGGCGTGCGTTGACCGCGGCGGTCCGAACGACCTACTCATCGCCGTCACGGAAAAACGCACCCGAGAGGAACTGAACGCCTTCGCCGCCGCATTGGAGCATGCCGCATGCAGCTAATCTACGAGAAATCCTGCCCGGGCCGCCGCGCGGTCCGTTTCGACGCCCTCGATGTGCCGGAGGCCGCGCTGCCCGCCGAATTGTGCCGCCGCGAGGCCGCGCTCCTGCCCGAAGTGGCCGAGATTGACGTGGTGCGTCATTTCACGCATCTGTCGCAGCGCAATTTCGGAATCGATTCGCATTTCTATCCGCTCGGTTCCTGCACGATGAAGTACAACCCCAAGATTGCCGAAGTCGTGGCCGCATTGCCCGGCTTCGCGCAATTGCACCCGCATCTGGCGAACGTGCCCGAGTACGAGGGCGCCGTACAGGGCGCATATGCGCTCATACACGACCTGGAACGGTTCCTGGCCGAGATCGGCGGAATGCGCGCGGCCAGCATCCAGCCCATCGCGGGCGCCCACGGCGAATTGACCGGTGCGCTGCTCATCGCGGCCTACCACCGCGACCGCGGCAACACGCACAAGGACACGATTCTCATACCGGACTCCGCGCACGGCACAAACCCCGCCAGCGCGGTCATCGCGGGGTTCAACGTGGTCGAGGTTCCGTCGTGCGCGAAGGGGTTCGTCGATTTCGACGCCATGAAAGGCGCGCTCATGGACAACGTGGCCGGCATCATGTTGACGTGCCCGAACACGCACGGCCTGTTCGAACCGCAGGTGTCCGAGATCGCGCGGCTGGCGCATGAGAAAGACGCGTTGCTCTATTATGACGGCGCGAACCTGAACGCCATCGTTGGCCAGTGCCGCCCCGGCGACCTCGGTTTCGACGTCATGCATTTCAACTTGCACAAAACCTTCGCCACCCCGCACGGCGGGGGAGGGCCCGGTTCGGGTCCCGTCGGCGTGGGCGAGCGGCTGCTTCCCTTTCTGCCGGGGCCGCGCGTGGTGAAACAGGGCGACCGCTATACCCTCGAAGCCCCGCCCAAGTCCATCGGGCGCGTCGCCGCATTCTTCGGCAATTTCCTGATCGCCGTGCGGGCCTACGCATTCCTGCGCTATTACGGCGGCGAAGGGCTGCGAGGCATGAGCCGCGACGCAGTGCTTAACGCGAATTACATCCAGGCGCGCCTGCGTCAGGCGTATCAGCCTGCATTCGAGACGCGTTGCATGCACGAGTGCGTATTCACGGCGGCGCGGCAGGCCGAGAAGGGCGTGCGCGCCATGGACATCGCGAAGGCGTTACTGGACAAGGGCTTTCACGCGCCCACCGTCTATTTCCCGCTTACGGTCAAGGAGTGCCTGATGGTCGAGCCGACGGAGTCCGAGTGCAAGGAGACGCTCGACGCGTTCTGCGACGCCATGCTCGAAATCGCCGCGCGCGTGGACAGCGACCCGGATTCGCTGCACGCCGCGCCCGTAACCACGCCCGTCGGCAGGCTGGACGAAGTCAAAGCCGCAAAGGACCTCAACTGCGCCTGCCTGTGAGGGCCCGTCAAACCATGCGCGTGCTCGATTGCTCGCTGCCGTCGCCGGCGCGGAATCTCGCGCTCGATGAAGCCTTGTTGAACAGCGTCGAACGCAATGCGGCCCCGGACACGCTGCGGTTCTGGGAGAGCGCGGCGCCTTTCGTCGTCATCGGCACGGCGCAGGCGCTGCACGAAGAAGTCTACGAAGACCGCTGCCGCACGGACGGCATCGCCATCCTCCGCCGCTGCAGCGCGGGCGGCTGCGTCCTCCAGGGGCCGGGCTGCCTCAATTTCGCGCTCGCATTGCGCACCGAGAGCCGGCCCGAGATCGCCTCGCTGCATCCTTCCTATGACTTTATCCTTGGCGCGATCATTCGTGCATTCGCGCGGCGCGGAATTCACCTTGAAACCGCGGGCATTTCCGACCTCGTGCTGCACGGCCGGAAAGTCTCCGGAAACGCGCAGCGGCGACGGCGCCGCGCCATCCTGCATCACGGCACGCTGCTCTATCGCGCGGACACGGCGCGCATGGACCGCTTCCTGAAGGAGCCGTTGGCCCGCCCGGCGTATCGCGGCAGGCGAACTCACGCGCAGTTTGTCACAGCACTGCCTTTGCCGCCTGCCACGCTCCATGCCGCAGTCTGCGAAGCATTCGGCGCTGCGCCCGCCTTTGAGGAACCCTTGCCGTCCGAAATGGATGAATGTCGGGAGCTGGCCTGCTCCAAGTACGAGTCAACAGCCTGGACATACCGAAGATAGTCGGAGCGGCGCCGCGACCATCCTGAGAGGCACGTTATAGTATTCATATTATTATCCTAATGCGCAGTTGACCGCAGCCCGTGCCGTCTGTTACCCTGTCTATGGGGCCTGTAAAGAAGGAATTTGCCGTGAGCCGGAAGTGGTTCTGGGCAGTGTTAATTGGCGCTGTTATTGGACTTACAACGGCCCTGAGCATACGGTCCGTGCTGCAGAACCCCAGTCCGCCGCCGTTGTCGGCCAGCGAAACCGTATTGCCGGAGGACAACCCGGCCTTATGCTATGCATGGGCGTTTCAGGAAGGCAATTGGGACTACCTTATCGACCACACGTTGTGGATACAGGAACGGTTGCAGTATGAGCAGGCGCGAACAGGTGATACCGCCGCCGGACAGACCACGCGGCTTGATATCGGCAAGGCCTTGGGCGACCGTTCGGAACCGGGCAACCGGTTACGCGACACCGGCGTGGAAGACCAGTACGTATTCCGTCCCGGCGCGGCGATTGAGGTCGTTGCGCGAGATGAAGGCCGGGACGACCTGGAACGGCCCGCCGCGGAGCGTATCTGGTTTCGCGTAAGGTTCCCCAACATGGCCAATGCGTTATTTGACGCGGCGGGCCTGGCGATTCGCGCCATTACGGTCGGTGTGAATGTGTCATCGGAGGGATATATACTGAAGGCCAATGTGGACGGCAACCTGGATGTCGACTGGGATTCAATCGAGTACTGGGATGTGGGATCAGGAGACCGATGAGCATGCCACTCGCAAAGTGCGCGCGATGCAGGAAGATGTTCAATAAGGCGGATTCGCCGGTATGCAGCGCCTGCATGCACGCGGAAGAAGCCGATTATGAGAAGGTGCGCGCTGCAATGGAGGAGCATCCCGGATTGAATGCTGAGCAATTGGCAAAGCAAACGGAGGTCGCCGTCGAGTGCGTGAAGCGCATGCTGGATGTGGGGATGATTACTCTGGCCACGGGACAACAATTGACCTGCGGCATGTGTGGCGCCCCTGCCATCAGTGCAAGCAAGCGCCTCTGCCAAACGTGTCTGGACAAACTGAACCTGCAGGTGGCAAAGGCACAAAACCAGATTCAGGTAGGAAAGAAGAAAGCGGCCCAGGTCAAAGACACTACCGCCCGTCAGGCGTTTGACTTGAAGCGCAGAACATAGAATGCCATAAAGAGGCTCCCGCGCGGCGAAACCGCACGGGTGTCCGGCAAGCGCAATAGCGCATGCCCCTGCGGGCATGGTGTGCGGGCATGGTCCCGGAGGTCGTAGCATGACTACGGGTGAAAAAGCTGGGTTGGCCGTGCTGGTCGGGTTGTTTGTCGCGCTGATAGCCGTCCTCATCGCCACGTTTCGCGGGCCGTCGGGCCCGGTAGGCACGGCATCGGACAACGCCATCGTGAATCAGGCGGTTATCAACCACACGAAGTAACAGAAGGACTCACAAACGGCCGTATGCAGCGCCTTGAACGAGCGGTATTTTTTTGCATTGCGTTGCGCCTGTTTCTTCCCGTCGCGGCGGGCGCGCAGGCGCAAACATCCCTCACCACGCAGGTCCACGGCGAACGCCGCACCGCGACCGTGGCTACCCTCCCCGATGCGGCCGGCGTGCCCTATGCGCCGCTCCACGACTTGGCCCGGCAACTGGGCGGTAACGCGGTCCTTGACGGGACGCGTGTGAAACTGGACCTCGCGGGCAGCGCCGCGTTCCTGTGGGTCGACGGGACCGAGGTCGAGAGCGCGGAAGACGCATTCACGATAGCGTATCCCGTGCGCAACCACAAAGGCGAGGCGTGGATCGCTGTCGCCGACGTGGCCCCCTTGCTCACACAGGGTTTCCGGCTGGTCCTCGAGCCCACAACGGAACCCGCGCCGGCAACGGAACCCGCGCCGGCAACGGAACCCGCGCCGGACGCCGAGGATCCCGGTGACGCGCTTGCCGTAAACGACCTCATGTCTCCGATAGAGATTGCGTCGCCGGAGGCGGCCACAACAGAGGCCGTTGCGGCTGTGCCACCTGAAGCGGCCGGCGTACAGCCCGAAGCGGTTACCGGTCTTGCCAGCGGCGCAATCATAGTACTGGACCCAGGGCACGGCGGTCACGACGCTGGGACTATCGGCGCGCAAGGGCAAATGGAAAAGGATTTGTCGCTAGCCCTTGCCTCCGAAGTGGGGCGCATCCTCAAGGAAACCACCTCTTACACCATCTATCTCACACGGTCCGATGACAAGGATCTGGCCGCGGCGGACCGCGCCCGGCTCGCGAACGAACTGAAAGCGCAACTCCTGGTCAGCATTCATGCCGGAGGCGCCTATTCGCCGGACGCGCGCGGCTACTCCGTTCTCTATACCGGACCCGCCGAACCCGCAACATCGAGTCCGTTGAGGCATGCGCGGACCAGCGCGGCCATCGCGGAGCGCGTGGCGCAGAGCCTTGCAGAGGGCATGACGCCCGCCTGGGCATACCATGCGCCGCACGAAGCACCGTTGCGTCTCTTGCGCGACGTCGACATGGCCGCGCTGCTCATCGAGGCGGGCTTCCTCACCAATAATGATGACGCCCTGATGCTGGGATCGGAGGCGGGATTGCGGCGCGTGGCCGAGGCCATCGCGCAGGGCCTCGCGCAATCGCTGCAACAGAGCGCGGGAGGATAAACGGCTATGTCGGAATTTCGCGCCGGAATCATGCGGCGGGTAATGTTGTCGCTCTGGGCGATGGCCACGCTGGTGCTGGTCTTTGTACTGGGCCTGCTCGTGCGTGAAATGGTGCGCGCCGGGGAAGACCCCTTGGCCATCTTGCACCGTCCTGCCGGGGACTCCGCCGCCAGAAACGCGCCGAGAGCACCGGCGGCGCCCTTGGGCACCCGTGAGATCACCCTGTATTTCGCTGCTGCTGACGGCATCTCGCTCGTGCCCGAACAACGCCGTATCGAAATCGTTTCCTCCGCCGTCGAAAACTGCCGCAGTGCCCTGCGCGAGTTGATCGCAGGCCCGTCGCGGCTGCACCTTCCGGTCATCGCGCCCGCAGCCGAAGTGCGCGCGCTGTATCTGCTCGAAGACGGGGAATTGGTCATTGATTTTTCGGGCGACCTGCAAGCGGAGAGCGCGAGTCTCCGCGGGGCCGCGATTGAAACGCTCATGGTTTACGCGGTCGTGAATTCGCTCACGCAGCCCGAACTGCGCGGCGAACACGCGCAAGGCGTGCGCCGGGTCCGGTTCCTTATCGAGGGCTCGCCTCCGCAGGAGACCTTTCCCGCGCATCTTGACCTCACCGCGCCGGTCGGCCCCGATCAGCGCTGGATACACGAGCCCGGGGCCGCGCCGGAAAATGCGTGAGGCGGCCATTGGCATCTTCGATTCCGGGGTTGGCGGCCTCACCGTGTGCCGCCGCGTCATCGAATTGCTGCCCCGGGAATCGATCGTTTACCTGGGCGATACGGCGCGCGTCCCCTACGGCACAAAATCCGCGGACACCGTTATCCGTTATGCGCGCTCCTGCGCGGGCGTATTGCAGGCACGCGGCATCAAGCTGCTCGTCGTCGCCTGCAACACCGCCTCGGCTTACGCGATCGACGCTCTCAAAACCGAACTGCCCTTGCCCGTCGTTGGCGTGGTCGAGCCGGGCGCGGACGCGGCCGTGCGCATGAGCCGAACCGGCGCCATTGGCGTCATCGGCACGCCCGGCACCATCGCCAGCGGCGCCTACGAGCGGGCTATCCTCGCCAGGCGTCCGGATGCGTGCATCCACAAAAAGGCATGCCCGCTCTTCGTCCCGCTGGCCGAGGAAGGCTGGACCGAAGGAACGATACCCCGGGAAACGGCCCGAACCTACTTGCGGGAACTCGCCGAATCGAACGTCGATACGCTTGTGCTCGGATGCACGCACTACCCCTTGCTGGCCGGCGCCATCGCTTCCGTGATGGGCGACGGCGTCACGCTCGTGGACAGCGCGAGAGAGACCGCGCTTACCGTGGCGGCCATGCTCGAAGCTTGCGGGCTGCTCCGCCGGGACGACCGCGCACGGACCTATGACTTCCTGGTCAGCGACGCGCCGGACAATTTCACGCGCGTGGGACGCCGTTTTCTCGGCCAGGATATCCGCCGCGTCGAATGGGTGGATTTCTGAGGCCACTCCACGGTAGTGTGACCCCGCTTTTGAAGCAGTCGGATGTGTCGCGATTCTCATGGCCCTCGAACCGAGACAAGACTCAGCATCAAGCAAGCCCCCGGCCCCAAACCGGGCTCTCTCGGCTTGGCTGTACCCCCTGTTCGGCGTTACGCTCGTGATTGCCGCCGCGGCGCTGGCCGCGCTGCTGACCGTGCAGCACCTGCGCAGCCGGCCGGTAAATCTGCGTCCGCACACGGCACAACTGGCGAATGAGATTCACCGTATACTGCACGAACAATATGTGCCCGAAGATGCAATCGAACGCGAGCCCGGCGTGCTGCTGTCCGATGCGCGCAGTTCCTGGTACCTGTTCCGTTTCCGCGTGCACGTGCCTCCCGACTTAAACGCGGACGGACTGCGCGCAGTCCTGCGCGACAGCGTGCTTCAGGGATACGCTGCGGCCGTACAGGCCTACGAGAACTCCGAAGGAAGCGCCATCAATCTTTCGCTGGCCGGACGCGTCTTCGCGGAGGTCGTATTCCTCCCGGAAGAGCCGCCGCCACCGGCGCAGACCGACCTTCGCGCAGCCAGCCTGCATATCGCCGACGAAGTGCAGCGGCTCGTCGTGGCCATGGGCACCCCGCAAGAACAGTACGTGCCGCTGGGCATCGCCGACCGTGAAAACGCGGACGCGCGCTGGTCCTACATGCGGGCCGAAGCAACGCTCCCGCCCGGACTCACGCCACAGGATGTCGAGGCGCGGATAATACAGCAAATGGCGGACCGCGGCGTGCGCATGCAACTCGCCGAGGACGAGACCGGAACAGTCCTTCACGTTCTCGTGTCGGACAAAGAGTGTCTGGAAGTCTTTTTCCCGTGCCCGGCCGCTCCAGCGACACCCGACCCCGAGGAATTGCCGGACTTCAACGAATTGCCCCTCGAGTCGAACGGGACCGCCGAAGCGCAGGCGCCGGACCAGCAGACCGCGGCACAGACACCTGCGCCCGAACCGCCCGGCCAGCTGCGCGTGGCGATCATTCTGGACGACGGCGGATACGGGGGCGCATCGACGGACGCGGTCTGGACCCTGGACTCCGGGCTTACGCTGGCGATCCTGCCCAATACGCCATTCGGGGAGGCGACGGCGCTTCAGGCCACCGCGCTCGGTTTTGAAGTGATGCTGCACATGCCCATGGAGACGTACCGCGGTATCGCCACGTTTCCAGGCCAGCTTGAGACGGCGATGGATGCCACGCAGATCCGCGCGATCACCGAGGCGGCGCTTGAACAGGTTCCCGGCGCCACCGGCGTGAACAACCACACCGGCGGCAAGTTCACCGCGGATGCCGCGGCCATGCGCACGTTCCTCCAAATCATCCAGGAATACGGCCTGTATTTCATCGACAGCCGGACTACCGGGTCGAGTGTGGCGCTGGAGGAGGCGCGCGCCCTCGGGATTCCCTGCGCGGCGCGCCACGTGTTCCTCGACAACCAACTCGACCGCGAATACATCCGCGGGCAGTTCACCCAGATGATCGACGTCGTGAAGAAGCGCGGTGAAGCTGTCGCCATCGGGCATTTCCGCCGGGACACTGTGGCCGTGCTGCAGGAAATGCTGCCGGAACTTGAAAAGGAGAGTATCCAACTGGTCCACGCCTCGGAGCTGGTTCAATGAGCCGTATTCTCGGCATTGAGACCTCCTGCGACGAGACGGGCGTCGCGGTCGTCGCGGATGGCCGCCGTGTCCTGATCAATGAAGTTGCCTCGCAGGTCGATCTGCACAGGGCATTCGGCGGCGTGGTGCCCGAGATTGCCTCGCGCGAGCATACGCGGGTGATCTCGCAGCTCGTGCGGCGCGCTCTCCACGCGGCCAGCGGCGGCATCGACGCCATCGCAGCGACGCATGGCCCCGGGCTCATGGGCTCGCTGCTCGTCGGCGTGTGTTTTGGCAAGGCGCTCGCCTATGCGCGGAAAATGCCCTTTGTCCCTGTGCATCATATCGAGGGACACATCTTTTCAGCATTTCTAAGCGACCCGGCGCCCCAATTCCCCTTTCTCGCGCTCGTGGTCAGCGGCGGACATACGCAGATCATCGATTGCCCGCGCCCGCACGCCTACCGCATCCTCGGCACGACGCGCGATGACGCCGTGGGCGAGTGCTTCGATAAGGTCGCGCGATTGCTCGGGCTGCCTTACCCCGGCGGGCCGTCGATTCAGAAGGCGGCTGAAAACGGCAACTCGGAGACCGTCGTGTTCCCCCGCGCCATGCGCGACGCGGAACACCTCGACTTCAGTTACAGCGGGCTCAAGACGGCGGTTCTCTACGAACTGCGCGGCGGGAAAGGACACAGCGTGGCCGACCTCGCCGCGAGTTTTCAGGACGCCGCCGTCGATATCCTGCTCATCAAGACCAAGCAGGCACTTCAGATAACCGGCGCCACGCAACTCGTGCTGGCAGGCGGCGTCGCGGCGAACCGCCTGCTCCGGCACAGGCTTCAGGCGGAACTCGACGCGCGGGTCTTCCTGCCGCCGTTTGAATATTGCATCGACAATGGCGCCATGATCGCCGCCGCGGGCGCCTCGCGCCTCGAGCACGGCCTCGCCGGCGATTTGCGCACCACGCCCAGCCCGAACCTGCGCCTGTGCGGCCGGGACTAGACCGCGCCGTGCCTTCGAGGGGGATTCTGTAGTATTCTTGTTGCGCACGCGGGCGGTCGAGGAATAGGAGACGGATCCATGAGCATTCCAATGCGGGACTTGATGCGCGGAGCGCTCGAAAAGCGCGCATCGGATATCCATCTCAAGGCGGGCAACCCCCCGATCTACCGGATCGACGGCGACTTGGTCCGGCTTGAAACCGAGCCGCTCACCGAAGAGGGGCTGCAGGAGTTGCTCAAGGAAATCGCGTCCGAACAGGACATCGCCAAGTTCAACAAGGTGATGGAGCTGGACAATTCGTACATGCTCGAGGGCATTGCCAGGTTCCGCGTGAACGTGTGCCGCGACGACGGCGATACCCGCATCGTGCTGCGCCTCATCCCGCTGAAAATCCTCACCATCGACGACCTGGGTCTGCCGCAGGTCCTGAAGAGGCTCTGTCCGCTGCACACCGGGCTCGTCCTCGTGACCGGCCCGACCGGCAGCGGCAAATCGACCACGCTCGCGGCGATTATCGACGAGGTCAACCGCACGCGCCCCGTGCATATCGTGACCATCGAGGACCCGCTCGAATTCGTGCACGAGGACAAGACCGCCATCGTGACACAGCGTGAAGTCGGGCATGACACGCTTTCATTCGCGAACGCGCTGCGCGGCGCTCTGCGCCAGGACCCCGACGTCATCCTCATCGGCGAAATGCGCGACGCGGACACGGTTCGCACCGCGCTCGCTTCGGCGGAAACGGGCCACCTCGTGTTCTCAACGCTGCACACGGTGGACGCGGTCGAGACGCTGAACCGCATCCTCGACTTCTTCGAGCCGCACCAGCAGCTTCAGATTCGCAAGCAGTTGGGGAGCGTGTTGCGCGCGGTAATCTCGCAGCGCATCGTCCCGCTGGCGAGCGGCACGGGGCGCACGGTCGCGGCGGAAATCCTCATCGGCACGCGCACGGTCCGCGAGTTCATCGATCAGGGCAAGGCGTTCAAGGACATCGTGAAACTCATCGAGGAAGGCGTGGATCAGTACGGCATGCAGACCTTCGACCAAGCCCTGTTCAATCTCTGGAAAGAAAAGAAGATCAGCACCGAGACGGCCCTGCAGAATGCGACGAGCGCCAAGGACCTCAAACTGCGCATGCAGGGCTTGAACGTGCGGTAAGGCTCGCTCATGCTGTGGCAGGTCTGGCTGCTCCTGTTGGCCGCGGATACGCCCGCGGCCGCAAACCTGCTCAGCAACCCCGGTTTCGAAACCGCCGTAGCCGGCCGCCCCGCCCACTGGGACCTCTACCTGATGCCGCAGGACGGCGCCCTCGCCCGGCTCGACTCCGCCGCGCGCACCGGCCAGTATGCCGTCATGCTCCACGTGCCCATGCCGTATCCCGAAGACCCGGTCAACAACTGGAGTCAAAATGTCCTTGGAGCGGTGGCCGGGAAGTCGTACCGCCTGAGCGGCTACCTCAAAGCGCAGGATGCGCAGGACGCCGCACTCTGGGTGCAGTGCTGGCGCAAGCAGCCGCTCGCCCTGCTTCACACCGCCAGCACGGGGCACGCCTGTCCCGTTTATGGCACCATGGACTGGTCGTTCGCGGAAACGCTCGTGAACGTGCCCCACGGCACGGATTTTCTGACGGTGCGCTGCGTGATGAAGGGCGCAGGCACGGTCTGGTTTGACGACGTGACGTTGCGGCCCGCCGAGGAGACCTCCGCGACGCCTGCGGCGCCGCCCCCCACGCCGCCCGCTCCTGCCACGCCGCCCGCTCCTGCCACGCCGCCGACCACGCCTTCCGCCGTTCCACCATCACCTGCACCGATGCCGCCGCCGGAGCCCCCGGCCACCGTCGCGCCCGCCGCGCCGCAACCGGGAGCCGGCGCGGAGGAGTCACGACAGCTTCGGGAATCCAACCGTGCGTTGCGGCGGACACTCGATGAAGTGCGGCAGCAGAATGACGCGTTGCTCGAGGAAGTCGTGCGGTTGCGCCAGGAATTAAACGATGTGCGGGAACGGGTGGATGCGGCCGCTGCGCAACCCGCGCCGCCGCCACAACCGGAGCCCTTTGTATCGCCGATTGTGCCGCACAGCCAGAACCCGGAGCGATCACCGTGAACCTGGATGCGTTTCTCATGAGAATTGTGGCCATCGCTCTGCTGACCGGCTTCGTTGCGGGCGGCTGCGTGTGGTACGGCTGGGGTGCCGCCAGCGGCATAAGCCGCGCCATTGCGCAATCCTGGACGAAACGCAAGCAAGCCGCCTTGGCCAAGGCAAAAGAAAAGCCGGCGCCCGAAACAGAAACCGCAAAACCCGCCCGATGAGCGATCCCGAAGAGAAAAGCGGTGCAACGCGCCCGTTCATTCACATGCACTTCAAGTGCTGTAACGTCTACGCGCGGGTCTACCTCAACCATGACGGAACCGCCTTCGCCGGACACTGCCCGCGTTGCGCCGCGCCGATCCGCATCCCAACCGGCCCGCACGGATCTGACGCAATATTCTGGTCCGTGGAGTAATGCCGCGCCGCGCACGCGGCGGGGATATCCGCGAGCCCGCGGCGCTCAGCCGAAGAGTTTGCGGAAGAAATCGGGATCGTCGAGTTGCTCCAGCTCGACTTTGATGAAGTGCTCGATATCCGCGTCGGAAATGCCGGGATCGGGCTCGGGAGCGGCAAGCGATTCCTCGGGCAGCGGCGCTTCCGGGGCCGGACGATGCCTGCGCCGCCGCGGCCGCGCGGGCGGAGCATCGATCTGAAACATGCCGGATTCGAGAAACTCCGTGATCACACGCGCGCAATGCGCAACGCGCTCCTCGCGTGTGCCCTGTTCCAGGATGCGCTTGTCCAGCGCAATGGCCTTGTTGCGGAATAGAACGGTCAATTCGCCGCAGGCGGGGCAGGGCATGACAACGACAACATCACGCGGGACATTCGTGGTCACTATCCGGTGGGACTTGCAGTGCGGACATACTACCGAGTTCATATCACGCAGTCTTCCCCGTCGGCAATTCAGCCTCAGGACCAATCGCTGCGTTCATTCTAGTCAAGCCGGAACGGCGGTTTCAACTCGCCCGCGCGCGCCCTTTTCTTCCTATGGCAGCCGCGCCGTAATCCACGAAACGATGCCCCCAATCGCGTCCTCCTTGCACAGGTCATTCCAGAGTTCATGGTAGCCGCCTTCGTAAATGCGGAGCGTCTTGTCCGCCGATTCCGCACGTTCGTGCAGCAGACGGCTGCCCGCGACCGGCACCAGCTTATCGTCCGTGCCGTGCAGGATGTACAGCGGTGCGTCAACCGTATGCATATCCGCCGCGATACGGTCGATCGCGAATTTAAGCTGTGCGCCCGTGCGCGCGCGCACGCGCCCGTGGTAACTGAGCGGGTCCGCATCCGCCGCCTGCACCACCGCCGGGTCGCGCGACAGCGCCTCCGTGTTGACGCCCCCCACGGGCAGCCAAGGCAGTACCGCGCCTACGACACCGGACAGTGCAACCAGCAACTTCGGCACATCGCCGGCGAACTGGAGAAACGCGCTGCTGCAAACCAGCCCGCGCACAGCGGGCCGCCGCGTGACATAGTACAACACGAGGAGCTGTCCGCCCATGCTGTGCCCCATCATGAACAGCGGTTTATCACCAATACGCGGCTTGATATGCGCCAGGAAAGCGTCCAGGTCGCGAAGCAGGTCCTTGTAGTCGCGGATGTATGCGCGCCTGCCGGGCGAGCGGCCGAAGCCGCGCTGATCGTAGGTGTGTACCGTGATCCCCGCGGCGTTCATCGGCCGCGCCACGTGCTCGTAGCGGCCGCAATGCTCCCCGTAGCCGTGCAGCAGCGCCAGATGCGCCTTCGCCTCGCCGTCGGATTCCCAGCGCCGCTCGAATAGCCCCACGCCGTCAAAGGTCTTGAAATAACCTGAATTCGCGATTGTTTCCATGAGGAACGACTCCTTGCTCCGCGGCGCGGATACGGGACACGCACCCGGGCCGCGTGCTAGAGTATGGGGCCACTGCAAAAAGAATGCAATGCGGCGCGCCTCCTGCGTTGCCAGAGGTTTCCCTCGCAGCCGGGCCGACCCGCAACGGAGACGATAGATGCGGCTCTTCTTGTTCTTGGCCGCCGTCGCGGCCTGCATGGCCGTCCAGGCGGAAGAATCCACCGGCGCGGTTTCCGGCACCGTGCGCTATGAAGGCAAGGCGGCGGTCATGCGGCCCATCGACATGGGCGCGGACCCCACATGCGCCGAAAAACACGCGGACAATCCGGCGCTCAACGAGTCCCTGGTTGTGGGGCCGGACGGTGGTCTCGCGAATGTCTTCATGCAAGTCACGGAGGGCGTGCCGCAGGGGGAGTACCCCGTTCCCGAAGAGCCCGTCGTGTTCAGTCAGGCGGGTTGCATGTATCATCCGCGCGTGTTCGGTATCCGCGCGGGCCAGAAACTGCAAATCCTCAATCCCGACGGGACCATGCATAACGTCAACGCCATGCCGAGCGTTAATGAGGGCTTCAACAGGCCCATGGACCGCGAGACGGAGCAAGCGGAGGCCGCATTCCCAAAGCCGGAGGCCATTTTCCCGATCAAATGCGACGTGCATCCCTGGATGCGCGCCTACTGCGCCGTGATGGCGCATCCCTTCTTCGCCGTGACGGGCAAGGACGGCACATTCACGATTCCGGGACTGCCGCCGGGCGAATACACCATCGAGGCGTGGCACGAACGCCTCGGCACGCAGTCGATGAAGGTAACTGTAACCGCTGACGCGTTCGCGGAGGCGAATTTCGTATTTGCGCGCTGATTCCGGAGGTTTCCCGCCCATGTTGTCCGCGGTACTGGAAGACCTGGACCGCCTCGTCGTCAAAGAGCAGCCGGTGCCCGAGACCGGCGACGACGAGGCGCTGCTGCGCGTCGAGGCGGTCGCGATTTGCGGCTCGGACGTGCGTATCCTCCATCACGGCAATCCGCGCGTGAAACCGCCCGCCGTCATGGGTCACGAGGCCGCGGGCGTCGTCGTCAAGGCCGGGAGGAACGTTACGCGCGTCAAGGAAGGCGACCGCGTCGCGCTCGGCGCCGACGTGCCCTGCGGCCAATGCGGCTGGTGCCGCAACGGGATCGGCAACAACTGCCGTATCAACTATGCCGTCGGCTACCAGATACCCGGCGCGTTCACCCAGTATATGAAACTGACGCGGTTGCTGCTCGAAGAAGGGCCGGTCACGCCGTTCAGCGACGCCATCAGTTTCGACCATGCCGCGCTCGCCGAGCCGCTCGCCTGCGCGATCAACGGCCTCGAACTCGTCAACCTGTCCCTGGGCAAGACCATCGTCATCCTCGGCCTCGGCCCGATCGGCAGCATGATGATCGATCTGGCGCGTGTCATGGGCGCGGCCAAGGTCATCGCGGTGCAGCGCAGCCGTAAACGCATGGAAATCGCGCGCGCCTACGCCGCAGATGTCTACATCGCCTCCGAAGAAGAGGACGTCGTCGCCCGCTGTGTCGAGGAGACCCGCGGCGAAGGGCCGGATATCGTGGTCACCACCTGCGGATCCGTCGAGGCACACGAACAGGCGATCGAGATGGTGGCGCACCGCGGCTACGTGAACCTCTTCGGCGGACTCAAGAAAGAGGCGCGCCCGCTGAACGTCCTCTCGAACACCATTCACTACAAGGAATGCTTCGTCACCGGCTCGCACGGCAGCGTGCCCCGCCAGCACGAACTCGCCGTGCGCCTGCTCGAAAAGGGGATGGTTCGCGTCGCGCCCATCATCACCCATCACTTCCCCCTCGACCGCATCCACGACGCCTTCGCGGCCATGGAATCCCGCGACGGCATGAAGGTCATCGTCCACCCGCGCGGATGAGGAAATCTCAAGTCTCAGCTTTGAGATGTCACATGGCATCATCGCGGATTGTGTGAGTACTGGCAGGCCCATTATTTACGTCAACGTCTTGCGCGCCTGTTCGCGGTTCTTCGCCTAACGGGCTGACGATTCAAGAGCGAGTCGAACCGCGGTGTCGGCGCTGACAAGCCGGACGTGTTCCGGGAGTATCTTGACCAACTGCATGACCGAGTTGTTGAGGTCGAGTCCGCCGTCGCTCGTCATGTAGATGGCCGTAACGGTTCCCCTCGGGTACGCGCCCAGCTCTCTCGCCATGTTTTCTGCACTCAAGTAGTATTTCCTTGTGAGGAACGCGCCCCCATCATGAACCCCTCGCCATTGCCTGGGGCGGAACAACACAGTCTTCCCGCCCTCCTGGCCCTCGATCACCTTGAAGAATTGGCCCCGTTCCCATGTGCCCATCGGCAACATGTAAGGCACGTTCACCGGAAACACGCCGTTGATGACCCCGCCCGCTCTGGCGTACTTCGGCAGGAATGAACGCTGCGCGTACCGCCATTTCCAGAAGGCTTCCCAGTGAACGGTGCTGCTCGTTCCCAGCAGGCGGGCGTCCTCTTCCGTGGCGTGGACGAATGTGTCCTGCATGGTTTCTTCTTCCAGGGAAGAGGGATACGCATACAGGTGGCCGCTCGGCGGAAGCATGAAATAGTCATTGCCGGTTTCGCGACTCATCCCGTAGTACCACTGCAGGACATCCGGCGCGATGCGGGCAAGATGCGGAGAAATGGTCCAGGTCAACGGCGGGCACGATTCTTCTCCCGCGCGGCAGGCCTCCGCGCGCTGCCGCAACCACTCCGCGCGTGCTCCCAACATGAAACTGATATTGTCCCCGTCCCCCACGATGAAGGCGACATAGGTTTGCGTGGGGTCGTAGTCGACCTTCTCTAACTTGTTTTGCGGTATTTCATCCGGACCGGTTATCGGGGCCCGTCGCGTGGAGAAGAAAGACAGGTTATTCACTTCCGTTGGAATGGCGCCCATGTTTCGCGACCCGGCGCACAAGGTCTGCGCCTCGAAAACGTATCCGCCGAATACCATCCAATAGTTCGCGTAGCCATAGACGCCGATAGGCTTGGGCCAGGGATTCGCACGGGCAATCTCGTTCATCAGGCCGTGTTCTTCCGCGCACATGATGCAGCCGTTCACCAGGAACATGGTGAACAGCTTCTCAGAGAACACGAAATCGATCATGGCCGGGTTCATGTCTTCATGAAGCTCAGGGTCCCAGACGGGGCCCTCGCTTATGCTGTAGCCCGGGTTGAGCATGGCAAGTCCGGTCGTCTTGTCTACGAAATGTTCATACACGTACTTCGTCGCGAGATAAGGCGTGTT
>JAGMZX010000057.1:0-7117 GCA_018005585.1 Candidatus Hydrogenedentota bacterium
CGGCATGCCCAGGAGGGCCATGGCCGCGCGCGCATTGCCGGCCTCGCGCAACGCGCGCTGGATGACTTCTCTCAAACGGGCCTCGCCGTGCACGCGGCGGAATTCCGTGAGGTCCTCGATAACAGGGTATTCGCAAGAGTCCGGTTCCGGCGCCGCCGCGTGAATGGGCAGCGTGCCGCGGGGCTCGGTGGGACGGCAGGACGCATCCGCCGGCAGGCGCAAGACTTGCCGCACGGCGGACGCCGTGATGGCCCCGTTGGGCGCAAACACCGCCAGCCGCCGCAGTATGGAGGCGAGTTCCCGGACGTTACCGGGCCAGCCGTATTCCGCGAGAACGGCGAGGGCCTCGGGCGCAATGGAAGCCGCGATGCCATTGGTCTTTTCGAAGGCGCGGACAAAATGACGCGCGAGCAGAGGCAGGTCTTCCTTGCGGCGGCGCAACGGCGGCACAACGATGGGGATATCCCAGATTCGGTAGTAGAGGTCGGCCCGAAAACCGCCCCGGTCCTTTGCCGAGGTGAGGTCGCAGTTGGTGGCGCAGACGATGCGGACGTCCACGGAAATGGGCGCGCCGCCGACAGGCGCGACTTCTTTCTGCTCGATCGCGCGCAGCAGCTTGCTCTGCAGATTGACCGGTATTTCGCCGATTTCGTCGAGAAAAAGAGTGCCGCCTTGCGCGCGCTGGAAGTGGCCGTCGCGTCGTTCGCCGGCCCCGGTGAACGCGCCCTTCTCGTGTCCGAACAATTCGGCTTCAAGCATGGTTTCCTGGAAGGCGGCGCAATTAACGGCCATGAACGGCCCGTCCCGGCGCGGGCTGCATGCGTGCAATGCGCGCGCGGCCAGGTCCTTGCCGGAACCGGACTCGCCGAGAAACACGATGTTCATGTCCTCGAACGGCGCGGCGCGCTCGATCTGTTCGTAGAGCTGCTGCATCAAGGGATGGGCTCCGATCATGCCGTGGAAGACGTCGCGCTGTTGCGCGTCGACGCCCTGCACATGGAGCAGCACATCGCGCGCGCGGCGCATGGCAACGACGCGTTCGCGCAGCGCCGAGGTCTCGACGGCGCGCTGAACAGTGCCGCGCAGCTTGTCACGGTCGAGCGGTTTCGGGATGTAGTGAAACGCGCCGGACTGAATGGCCTCGACCACCAAGTCAACGTCCGTAAGGATGGTCAACATTATTACGGGCAGGTCCGGATAGGCGGCCTTGATACGTTTGAGCACTTCGATTCCCTCGCGTTCCTCCACAGTCGCGAACGCGGGGGGCATCATGACGTCGAGCAGCGCCGCGGCGATGCCGGGGTGGCGTTCGAGGACCGCGAATCCTTCGGTGCCCGAACATGCGTAATGGAGCTTATACCCCCTGAGCGCCTGCTCTATGCCCGGCTTGAAAGGGCCAAGATCGTCGTCGATGACCAGGATTTCCGTCATGGTGCTTCATGTCCCTGATTGCAGGGCGCCAATCTGTAGCTTGACCGGCAGGCGGACCGTTGCCCGGCAGCCCGACCCTTCTTCGGAATCGATACTGAAGCGGCCCAGATGACCACCTTCGACGACCGCCACAACCATGGGCAACCCCTCGCCGCTGCCGCCCGTCGAGACGCCGCGAGCAACACAGGTTTCCAGCAGGCCAGATGACATGCCGTGTCCGTTATCTTCAAAGGAGGTTTGCACCCACAGCCGGTCGGGCGTGGGGGAGACGCCGACCCGCAGGGTGCGTGCGCCGGAGTATTTCACCACGTTATGGATCAACTCAAGAAAGACATTCAGCAGACGCGGCGCATCGCCGAATACGCGCGGACACGGCGGCGTTTCCAGCATGATTTCCAGGCCCGCGGCGCAGGTCTCCGTGCCGGACAATTGCACCGCTTCGCGCGCTAGGTCCGATACGGCCACCTTGCGCGCGTCGAGTTCCGCCTGGATGCCCGCAAGCGCGGCCATGACGGCGTCGATATGGCCGGGAACGGCAGCCGCGAATTCCCGGCGCGTCCGCGCGTCGCCTATACGCGTCTCGATGGGTTTTGCGGCGGCGGATAGTGAGCCGAGGGCGGACTCGGCACGGCGCTGCGCGACGGGAAAATGCGCGGCGACGGTGCGTCCGCCGCCGAGCGTCATGGCGAAAAAGGCGCGGATTTCATTGGTGGCCGGGGCAAGCTGGCGCAGGCTTGTCGCGATGTTCTCCGCCACATGCGCGTCAAATTCATCGACAAGACTCGGGCAGAACAGTTTCAGGTTGTAGAAGCACACGCGCACGACGCTGTGACGCACGTGGGAGAGGAGCCGTTCCAGCGCGTGCAGGTCCGGCACGCCAAGCGCAAGCGCTGGAGCCGGCTCCGGTTTATCGCGCGGGCCGAGCAATTCATCCACGCGCTTGCGCGACGCGGTCAGGAGTGACTCGATGCGCCCCTGTGCGCCGGGCGCGACACCCGCACGAACCAGGCGCGCCGCCGCCCGCGCGCGTGCCGCGTCCATGGCGGTCTCGACTTCCGCGCGCACGGAGTCCAGCCGCTTCGCCAGTGCCGATGTGACCGGCGTGTCCCAAGAATCCGACTGCATCGCACGTAATCCCCTTGTTCAGGATACCTGCAAGACCGGGCGCGTCACAGGACGTACCCTACACGATAGGGGGAGCAGGATTCATGCCAGTACAGTCTGTACAGCACTTGAGACCAGCGGGACGGGCGATTTGCGCGGCTGCCAAGCGGTGGTATGGTATGCACGGATAGCGCGATTGGCGAACCAGGAGGAAGCAGTGATGTGGAGCGTGCCGAACCTTGAGTCGCTTGTTTGTTGACGCGTTCCTGAGACGCACCCCTTGCAATGCGCGCGACTCCACGCTATAATTGAAATGCATAATTTAAATGTGCATTGCGATTATGAGAGGGCGCAGAATGAACAGTCCAAGTCGTGGAGAGACGAAGAAGGAGCGGGTTCTGAAGGCTGCGTGCAAGGTGTTTGCGGAAAAAGGATACCGGGACGCTACCCATGCCGAAATCTGCCGCCGCGCGGGCGCCAACGTCGCGGCGGTCAACTACTACTTCACGTCGAAGGAAAGCCTGTACAAGGCCGTTTTCCAGCACCTGACCCAGGAATCGGAACGCTTGTACCCTCTGGACGGCGGACTGCCCGTAACAGAGCCGCCGGAACAGCGTCTTCACGCGTTCATTCATGCCCATCTCAGCCGCATGTTTGATCCGGAACACCTGGGAGACCTGCACCGGATCCGGATGGCGGAGCTTTTCGACCCGACGGGTCTGCTCAAGGAAATGCTGGCGCGGCAGCTGGCGCGAGACCGCGAGCATATCCAGCGGATTCTCAGGGAAATGCTGGGGCCGGACGCGCCTCCGCGGGCTGTCGACTGGTGCGAGATGAGCATCGTGGCACAGTGCTTCATCGCAGGCCGTGGGCCCGCCGACCGGGGGCCGCGGGCGATGTTCGGCCTTCATCCGGCGGATGTGAGGCTTCTCGCGAGGCACATACTCGAGTTTTCGTTGGGCGGGATTCGGGCGGTTCGCCGGCCCGCGGCGGACGGTGGCCATGTGCATGGAACAGGAGCGGAGCCGAATCATGAGTGATCCCAGCAAGACCAAAAGTGCAGACGTAGCGAAGGCCCTTGGTGCTGGCAAAACCCGCTCGAGATTTCGCCGCGTGAGGAATGTTCTCGTGCTACTCTTGTTAGCCGGGGTGGCGGTGGGTTATGGAGTATACCGTCTCAACCAGAAGGAGACGAACGGCGTCGCCTACGTCACGCAAGCGGTGCGCAGGGGCGACCTGGTGGTGACGGTGAGCGCAACTGGGACGCTCGAACCCATCAAGCAGGTGGAGGTGGGCATCGAGGTTTCGGGAACGATCAACGAGGTAGAAGTAGACTACAACGACACAGTGGAGGTGGGGCAGGTGCTGGCGCGGCTCGATACCTCGAAGCTGGAGGCTCAGGCACTGCAGTCGCAGGCGGCGCTCGAAGCCGCGAAAGCGAGACTGCTTCAGGCGCAGGCTACGGTGCAGGAGGCCGAGGCGCAGATGGCCCGGCTCAACGAGGTGCGCGAGTTGAGCGACGGTAAGATGCCGTCGCAGAGCGAATTTGACACGCAGCGGGCCGCGCAGGCGCGGGCGCGGGCGGACGAGGCCAGCGCGAAGGCGGCTGTGTCGCAGGCTCAGGCCTCGCTTGACGCGAACCGTTCCGACCTGGAGAAGGCGGTGGTGCGGTCGCCCATCAATGGGGTCGTGCTGGTGCGGTCCATCGAGCCGGGGCAGACGGTGGCCGCGCAATTCCAGTCGCCAGTGCTGTTCACATTGGCGGAGGACCTGGCGCAGATGGAACTCCAGGTGGACGTCGATGAGGCGGACGTGGGCGTGGTCCGGGAAGACCAAGCCGCGACCTTTACCGTAGACGCCTATCCGGACCGGCAGTTTCCCGCCCGCACGACGCAGGTGCGCTTCGGGTCGGAGACCGTCGACGGCGTCGTCACCTACAAGACGGTGCTGAAGGTAGACAATTCGAGCCTGTCGTTGCGGCCCGGAATGACCGCAACGGCCCAGATAACGGTGGACAAACGCGAGAACGTGCTGCTCGTTCCGAACACGGCATTGCGCTTCATGCCGCCGCAAACCCATACCCAGGAGACGTCGAGCAGTGCCGGTGGCCTCCTGTCCTCGATCCTGCCTCACCCGCCGCCGCCCCAGTCCACACCGCGCGAGACGGTTGGTCTGCGGAACAAGGACCAGCACGTGTGGGTTCTGCGCGAGGGCCAGCTTACGATGGTTCCCATCACCAAGGGACTGAGCGATGGCAGGATGACGGAAGTGACCGGCGGCGCGCTGGAAGAAGGCATGGACGTGGTCACCGACACGGAAGCGACAGCGCCATGAACCCTGACGACACGGACGGAAGCGCGGGCGCGCCGCTGATTGAGCTGGCCGGCGTCACCAAGATTTATGGCGTCGGCACGGCTGCCATGGAAGCTCTGCGTGGCGTGAATCTGCGCATCTACCCCGGCGAATTCGTGGCCGTCATGGGACCCAGCGGCTCGGGCAAGAGCACGTGCATGAACATCCTCGGATGTCTGGATACGCCCACTTCTGGCGCCTACCGCTTTTGCGGTGTCGAGGTGCGTACCCTGACGCGCAATCAGCGGGCCCTTTTGCGCCGCCAGTATCTGGGTTTCGTGTTCCAGGGATTCAACCTGCTGAACCGAACCTCCGCGCTGGAGAATGTGGAGCTTCCCCTGATCTACCGGGGTGAACCTGTGCGCGCCCGGCATAAGCGGGCGCGCAGCGCCATGGACTCCGTCGGGTTGACGGGCTGGGAGCATCACACGCCGGGCGAGTTGTCCGGCGGCCAGCAGCAGCGTGTCGCCATCGCGCGCGCCATCGTGACGGAACCGCTCGTGCTGCTCGCAGACGAGCCGACCGGCAACCTGGATTCCGCGCGCAGCATCGAGATCATGGAACTATTGACCACGTTCAACCGGGAGCAGGGAATCACCATCGTCATGGTTACGCACGAGGCGGATATGGCCGCCTTCGCCAAGCGGACCGTGCATTTCAAGGACGGACTGATTTCCAGCGACGACGGGCGGAAGGAGCACGACTGATGCTGGGCAATGCACTCCTGCTCGCGCTGCGCGAGTTGCGCCGCAACAAGATGCGGTCTTTTCTGACCATGCTGGGCATCATAATCGGCGTAGCCGCCGTGATCATTCTGGTCACGCTCGGCGGCGGCGCCACGCGACAGGTCACGGAGCAGATATCGAGCTTGGGCAGCAACCTGATGATGGTGACACCGGGCAGACGCATGGGGCCGGGGCAAGGCGGCAACAGCGCCCCGTTCAAGCTGGCGGACGCGGAAGCCATCACGCGCGAAATTACGACGCTGCGGGCCGTGGCGCCCGTATCGTCCAGCAGCGTCACGGCCATCTACGGGAACGAGAACTGCTCCACGCAGGTGACGGGTACGACGCCCGCTTATTTTGACGTTGTCAACCGACGCTTGAACGAAGGACGCATCTTCACCGACTCGGAATCGCGGTCCGGTGTGGCCGTGTGCATTATCGGTGAGACCATCCGGGCCAACTTGTTCGGCGGACAGGACCCAATCGGCAGCAAGATCCGGGTGGGCAAGGTTTCCTGTGAGGTGATTGGGCTGATTCAAGCCAAGGGCCAATCGACCATGGGACAGGACCAGGACGATATCATCATCGTGCCGTTGCGCACTTTCCAGCGGCGCATCGCGGGCAACGACGACGTAAGCCTGATTCAAGTCTCCGTGAAGGACGGCATGTCCACGGACAAGGTGAAGGTGGATATTGGCCGGTTGATGCGCGTCCGCCGTCATCTCTCCGCGAACGAAGACGACAACTTCAACGTAATGGACCTGAAAGAGATCTCCACGATGCTTTCCGGCACGACGCAGGTGCTCACGGGCCTGTTGAGCGCGGTGGCGGCGGTGAGCCTGCTCGTGGGCGGGATTGGCATCATGAATATCATGCTCGTGTCGGTGACCGAACGGACGCGCGAAATCGGCACGCGCCTGGCCATCGGCGCGCTGGAGCGCGAGGTGCTGCTGCAGTTTCTGGTCGAGTCGGTCGTTTTGGCGTCGTTCGGCGGTCTGATTGGCATCGCGCTGGCCCTGACGGCGTCCTACGGTTTGGCGGGCGTGCTGAAGGTCCCCTTCGTGTTCAATGCGCCCATAGTCATAGTGGGTTTTCTCTTCTCCGGCGCCATCGGCGTTGTCTTTGGCTATTTCCCCGCGCGCAAGGCGGCCCGGCTCGATCCCATTGAGGCGCTGCGCCATGAGTAACGGTTCTCGAAGTGCAGAGGGAGGCAACATGCAGTTCAACAAGGCGGGAAGGTGGTTCCGCGCGGCAGGCGGCCTGACATTGCCGCTGTTGTTGATGGCTTGCGTCACCGGGCCGGACTATCGACGCCCTGAATTGAACCCGCCGGCCGCCTACAAGAGCGCGACAGACGCCGAGCAGGCGCAGCCCGGCCTTGCCGAGGACTGGTGGCGTCTTTTTGACGACCCGGACCTCGATGCGCTCATGCAAGAGGCGTTGTCATCGAATCTGGACCTGAAGGCTGCCATGGCCCGCGTGGAACAGTCACGGGCGGCCGCGCG
>JAGMZX010000057.1:7217-15885 GCA_018005585.1 Candidatus Hydrogenedentota bacterium
AGCCTGCTGCAGGCCACGGTGCAACTCGAATCGACGCGCGCTCAGGCCGCGGATACGCTCCGCCAGCGCACGGACCTCGAACATGCCATCGCACTCCTGCTGGGCCGTGCTCCGGCGGATTTCTCCCTCGAACCCCGTCCGCTTCATGGAACGCCACCGGCAATTCCAGCCGGGTTACCCTCGGACCTGCTCCGGCGCCGGCCCGATGTGGCCGAAGCGGAACAGAATCTTATCGCGGCCTGTGCCGAGATCGGTGTGGCAGAGGCGGATTTCTTTCCCAGCGTGCGGCTGACCGGGTCGGCGGGCTACCAGAGCAGCGAGATGAAGGGTATTCTCGACTGGCACAACCTGGCATGGTCGCTCGGACCGAGTATTTCCTTGCCCGTTCTCAGGGGGGGAGCATTGCGCGCGAACCTTGAAAAGGCGAAAGCGAGATACCAGGAACTCGACGCTCTATACCGCAACCAAGTGTTGATCGCCTTTGTGGACGTTGAAGACTCGTTGACCGATTTGCACTTGCGCGGGGCCGCAGCCGCATCGCAGGCAAAAGCGGTGGAAGCGGCACGAGAATACCTGCGCCTCACACAGATCGAGTATCAGACCGGCCTTACTGACTATTTGCACGTCGTGAACGCGGAGCAAACCCTGCTGTCCAACGAACTCTCTGATATTCAGATTCTGAACCAGCGCATGGTCTCGTCCGTACTCCTCATCAAGGCTCTTGGCGGCGGATGGGATTCGGAACCGCAGGCGCCGGAGCCCTCCGGCGCTTTGAGTGCGGGCGTCGCCGCCGAACGCGACCCCGCCGACCCGGCCCATATTACTGCCCGACCCCATTAAGGATGCGCCTTTGCGCCGTGTTTCGGCCGCCTGCGCGGAGGCGCCGGTGAAGGCGGGGGCACTGAACCCGAAGACAGCGGTTTCGGTTTCTGGCAATACCATTGTCGCTGTGGTCGAGGACATCCACGAGGCGCTTGTCATCCACTTCCAGCGGGCAAAGACGCGTTTCCGGCCAGGATCTGCGCTTCCGCTTCCGCACGGGAACGGAACGCCTGCATGTCCATGATCACGTTCGAGCGCCGCGCTTCTTCTGCCGCGAACCCGAGCAGGTGGCTTTCCACGACGTTGCTCGCGCGCGTCAACGCCTCGTCTGGCGCGTCGCGCTGCAGCGCCTTGGCGAATGCGACCAACAGCGATTCATCGCCGCCGCCGTGAAAGAGGCCGTGGTAGCGGATGCGCTTGCGTTGCACACGCGCCGGGTTGAACGAGCGCACCTCGAGCCGGCCGGAGAAGTCCGCCGACCGGATTTCGCCCCGCGTTCCGTGGAAGTTGCAGGTCCGCTCCCAAGCGAGGCTGAACGCGGAAATCGAGAACGACACGACAACATCGTTCTCGTACTCGATGTTGATGACCTGGTGGTCCATCACGTCGTTGTCGCACCGGAATACGCAGCGCCCGTGCGGCCCTTCGCGCAGCACATTGAGCACGTTTTCCCGGCTGATGTCCCGAACCACCGTCGAGGCCAGCGTGCGGAAGCGCGGCTGGCTGAAGTAGTCAATGGCGGCGCGCGCGGACATTCCGGTCAGCAAGCGTGCGGGGATGGCGGGCCGTCCCGGGTCTACGTACTGCTTCACTGCGTCGTATTCGCACGTAGCCTGAGCGGGGCAGCCGTCCGTGCAGCGCAGTGGGGCGCCGGGCGGCGCATTCGCCGCAACAAAATGGGAGAGCCGGCCAAACGACGACACGCGCAGCGCGCGCGAATTCGAGAACCAGTTGAGCAGATCGAGGTCGTGAATCGCCTTGGCGAGCAGGAATGAATGAGATTCGCACGACCGGCTGTGCATGCCGCGCACGTAGCTCATGATGAAATGCCAGTACCCGATATTCTCCGCGCAGTCAATGTTCAGGAGGCGGCCAATCCGCCGCTCGTCGAGCAGCCGCGCAACCTCCGAATAAATGCGGTTGTAGCGGCACTGCAGCGCAATCACGAGTTGGCGCTGACACTGTTCGGCGGCAAGGGCCAGATGAACGCATTCAGCGGGCGTGTGCGCCATCGGCTTTTCGAGCAGCACGTGATATCCGGCGCGAAGCGCGGTCAGCGCGGCACGGTAGTGCAGGTGACAGGGCAGCGCGATGACCACGGCGTCCGCCATGCGCGGCGCCGCGAAAAACGCTTCCCAATCGTCGAATGCCTGGTTTGACGGAACGCGAAATGCCTCGACGAAACGACGTCTGCGCTCGTCATCGCGTTCCGCAACGCCGACGAAACGCATCTGCGCCGCGTGCCGCTTCGCCAGATAGCCCAAGTTCAATTCGCCGCGGCTTCCCGCGCCAATGAGCGCGAGTTCAACGGGTTGTGTTGTGAGCATGGCGCGATTCCCCTCCTTTGCGGAAGCTCGAAGAAGCGGGCCGCCCGCAGGATGACGCCAGTCTACACCCCGGTCTTGAGCGTAGTCATGTCCATCTTGCGGTCAGGCGAAAGGCCCAGAGAGTCTTATGTCTTCGGGTGGTTGGTGAAGTAATTGAATTCAATCTCGGGAAAGACTACCGCCAGGTGACGGCATAGACCGTGCAATCCCGGCATTTCGGAAGCGCCGTGTTTCTGCCTTGGTTGTGCAAGGGGTATTCTGGGTGTCTGAGGGCGGATAGACGGGTCATACGCAGGCGGTTATAATGAGTTCCGGAGTCACGGGAGAGGAGCGGCGCGGTCGGGCTAAACCAAGGAGAATACGAATCATGCGAGCCCCTATCGATTCCTCTGGCCGCATCACGCGGCGTGGTTTTGTGCGGCAATCGGCCGCGGCCTCATTCCTCGTCATGGCGGCCCCTGCCGCCTTGGGCAGCGAAGCCAACACGCGCGTGAAGGCCGGGATTATCGGATTAGGCGGGCGCGGCAGGATGATCACGAGCATGGTGCGTGACCACGGCGGCTTCGAGATTGCCGCAGTCGCGGATTATTTTCCCGAACTCGCGCAGGAAGTGGGCAGACAATTTGGCGTGCCGGCCGAACGCTGTTTTTCCGGCCTCTCAGGTTATCAGGGCGTCATCGGGAGCGGTGTTGAGGCGGTATTCCTGGAGACGCCGCCGTATTTCTTCCCGGAACACGCCCGCGCGGCGGTGGAAGCCGGGTTGCACGTCTACATGGCGAAACCGGTCGCGGCGGATGTGCCCGGCTGCCTTATGATTGACGCCGCCGCGCAGGGGGCCGCACAAAAGAACCGGTGCTTCTTTGTCGATTATCAGATGCCCACCGACCCCGTGAATGCCGACGTCCGCCAACGTATCGCGGACGGCGGCCTCGGCAAGCTCGCCTACGTCCAGACGTTCGGCTACGGCTCCGGATTCCAGGACCCGCCGAAGACAGATACCGTCGAAAGCCGGCTGAGGAACCTGATCTGGGTGAACGACGTGGCCCTGGGCGGCGACTACATCGTGAACTACGATATTCACGCCATAGACGCCGCCCTGTGGGTCATTGGCAGAAACCCGGTCGCGGCCGCGGGCGCGTCCCGCATCTGCCGCATGGAACCGCATGGCGACTCGCGGGACGTGTGCTCGGTCGTCTACGATTTTGAAGACGGCCTTGTATTGAACCACGCCGCGGTCGCGCTTCCGAACAAGAATCCCGGCGGTCTTACTTGTATCGCGTACGGAACGGAGGGGCACGCGCAAATCAACTACTGGGGACAGGCCTTTGTAAAAGGCGGTGCAAAGGAAACCGAAGGCGGAACCGTGGACGACCTCTACAATGCGGGCGCGATCCGCAACATCGCCACCTTCCACGACGACATCATTCACCAACGCCACGAAAACCCAACCGTGCGGCGGTCCGTCGACGGCTGTCTCGTCACCATTCTCGGACGCGAAGCGGCCGCGCGACGATCGCGTATGACGATGGATGAGTTGCTGAAAGAGAATAAGCGCCTGGAAGTTGACCTGTCGGGCCTGAGGGCATGACTCGGAAAGGAGACGGGAGAGCTGGATTCACACGGCCTCTGCCATTCCTGAGTGCTTCGTTCATTCTCGACACTCCGCACAAGTGCAGGGATTAAGAAAGTCCGCGACATGAAGTATTCCTCAAGATGTCTGCTCGGCAGGCTCGCAATGATTTCAACGTACTTGCTGATGTTATGCGCGGCGAGTTGCCTCGCTATGGGGGAGGAAACCACGGTTGATCCGCTTGCCAGGGCGGCGATGCATCCGATTGTACGGGACAGGCCGGGTCCGGGCTTCTTCGAAGGCGCGCTCTTGGGCAATGGCGGCTTGGGCGCGGTCGTGACCACGCGCCCGGACGCAGTCGTGCTCCATTTCGGCCACAACAATGTATGGGATATTCGGATTGCCGAGGACAATAAGGAGAAGATCGGCGTATTTCAGGAACTCTTTGAGAAGGTCAAAGCCATTCCGGGCGACTTGCCGAGTCTGGAAGCCGACCCGTGGTATCGGGACTACCTCGAAATGACGCAGGCCAACTACCGGAAACCCTACCCGAGACCATTTCCATGCGGGTCGGTGCTGTTGGGCTTTGATCGGCGAAAAGTGGAGCTGCTGGGCTACCGGGTGGATATTGCCGCCGGCATGTGCGCTGTCAACCTGCTTGTGGATGGTCAGCCCGCGCAACTGCAACTGTTTGTGGACATGGACCGGGATTTCCTGTGGCTGCGCCTCGTGGACGCAGAGAATCATCCTCTGCCGAATTGTTTTGAAAGGGTCAAGCTAATCCCCGACCCGGATACGCCGAACGATCTCCCAGCATATCGTACAGGCAGAAACGCGGACCAGGGAACGCTCTCGTTCACGCAAGTCCTGCCGTTCAACGAGCCCGTCGGCGGCAAACCCGGCGAGTCAAGCCCTGAAGACCGGGCCTTCTGCCTGTCCTTGCGCGTGAACGCGCAAGTGGAGGGGACGGGCCGCATCGACCTGGAGGGGCACCCCCAAGAACTGGGAAGGCTGGAGCGGTTCCTGGTGTCGAGCGAGCCGTTCTTGGCTTGCGTACAGCTTGATGAGGGGCTTGCGTCCGAGGTGGGGGAGGGCGATGTCCCGGTTCCGGCGGATGCGGCGTGCGCCGCGGCGGCCGGTCGCGCGAAAGGAATCTGGCGGGACTACTGGAACCGTTCCGGAGTCGCGCTCGATGATGCGTTCCTGGAACAAATCTGGTATTGGAACCACTACTTTTTCCGCTGCGCCGCGAGGGCCGGCGTGAATTGTCCCGGGCTGTTTGCAAACTGGAGCTATCGCGGGATTGGCACGGCGTGGCACGGCGACTACCACATGAACTACAACACGCAGCAGCCTTTCTGGCTGCCGTTCTCGAGCAACCGCGTGGAACTGAACCTGCCGTACGTAGAACTCATAGAGCGGCTGCTGCCGCTGAGCCGGAAATGGGCAAGGGAATATTACGGTCTGCGCGGGGCGTACTTCCCCCATTCCGCCTACCCCGTTGAGATGACGATCTTGCCGTATCCGGTGCCGACATGGGGCTGGGAAATCTGCGAGACGCCCTGGAGTGTGCAGGGGCTCTGGTGGCATTACCTGTATACGATGGATGAGGATTTCCTGCGGGAGCACGCCTTCGTGCCAATGCGGGACGCAGTACTGTTTCTCGTAGACTACCTGAAGCGCCCCGAAGCGCACGGTCCTCAATGGGGCGACGGCAAGTATCACGTGTTCCCGACCGTGCCGCCGGAATTGTACGGCCTGAAGCCCGGCTTCAAGTACAACAATGACTGTCTTGTGGACTTGACGCTCATCAAGTTCGTGATGAAGGCATACCTTGAGGCGGCGCGTGTGCTCGCGGTCGAAACGGCGGAAGCACAGACCATCGGCGACGTGCGCGATATCCTCGACCATTTCCCGGAATACCCGAAGGCGCAGTCGAAACGGGGCCAGGTCTTCGTCTCCGTGCCGGGCGAGCATGCCGAGGTTGTTTTCAATGTGCCGAACAACCTGATGACCGTATTCCCGGGCGAGGATCACGGGCTCCATTCGCCGCCGGACGTGTACGAGATACTGGTGAACTCCTATCGAAACCAGCAGAACGAAGGCGGCAACGAACTCGTGTTCTTGAATCTTCAGGCGGCGCGGATCGGCATGCTGGACCTGGACAGGTTCAAACGCCAGGTGAACTATTGCCTGGTGGAAAACGGGACCTGTGCCGACATGGTCTTGCAGGTCCACGGTCGCTACAACGACACGACGCCTTTTGATTTCATGCGGCCCATGGGCATCTGGTTCGAGAATTTCTCGTTGCCCGTGGTGATTAACGAATGCCTCATGCAGAGCTACAATGGCGCCATACGTCTCTTCCCCAACTGGCCTCTGGAACGCCCCGCTGCCTTCTCGACCTTGCGCGCCGCCGGCGCCTTTCTGGTCAGCGCCTCATGCGCTGATGGCCGCGTCGGGAAGGTTACCATCCTGAGCGAAGCGGGCAGTGTCCTGTGTATCCACAATCCGTGGACACGGGGGGTGCGTCTCATCCGTGACGGCAATGAATCGAGCCGGCAAGAACGCATGATTGAAATACCGACCAAGCCCGACGAGACCATCGTGTTATTGCCGGAGAAATGAGTAAGGAAGCAATTTGCAGATTTGTCATTTCGGTCCCCTTGATTTCCGTATTTGAGGACGCGCAGTCTGTGCGCGGAGAGCTTCACATGTCATTCTTGCCCGTGGACGCCGGAGAACCGGACACAGAAGCGCCGGCGCAATTACCCGCCGGTCCGCGCGTTGCGAAACTGGCGAATCTCAGCGCGTCTTTCGCGGTTCTCTCCGGTGTTCTGTTCGCAATGGCTGTACTGCTCGCATGGCTTCCCGGCTCAGGATGGTATTCCTGGAGCCCGCCTTTTATCTGGGGCTTCCTTCCCTGGAGCTATCTGTGCCTCTATTGCGTGGCGGCCGCTACGCTGGGGTGTGCGCTCGCGGCCATCGTTTGCGGAGAGGCTGTGTTCATTGCCAATGCCTGCAGAGGACCGTGCGCGCCGTGCTGGCGTGTCTTCTTCGTCGTCTCGCTCGGCGTCCTGTTTTCGGCGCCTATCGCTGTTGTCGCGTCGCTGCTCCGCCACGAATTGGCAGTTGCCACGCTGGGCGGGGCACTGTTGCTCCTTCTCTCGGGACATGTGGTCTTCCTGAGAAGGAATGCACGCGCCCCACTCTGGCGGGCATTTTTCGGAAGTGCGCTGGGCTCTGTTGCCGCCATTCTGATTGCCTTGCCCCTGCTCGGATTCTCCGCCAAGTGGCGGCATAACATGGATGCGGTCGTCTGTCCGGGCAATCTGCACCTGTTGGAAGCGAAGCTTCGCAGGTATGCCGAGGACAACGCCGGCAGATTCCCGCCTCTGTCTTCGCAGCCGGGCGTGCTCATGTTTTCGCGGGAAGCAATCCCGCCTGATAGTGACATTCTGCGTGCGCTGACCTGTCCAACCGCTCGTTATGCCGGGATGAATACGGCGGGCTACGAAGCCGCGCGCGCGAGGACGCCCGTCATGGGCAGCCAGAGCTATTTCTATCTGGGCTACGCCCTGCTGGACGACGACGACGTGGAGGCGTTCGCGCGGGCCTACCGCACGACCATTTCCCGGGGTGGAACGTTTGACGATGACCTGGTCGTGGGAGACGGCTTGGAAACGCGCGTGCTCCACAGGCTGCAAATCGATGTTATGTCTCTCTGGCGGCAGACGGGGGACCCCAATGCGCTCTCGCCATACGAAGGCCGCGAGAGATACGGCGATATCCCCGATTTCGGCGGGATAACCAGCGACGTCCCGGTACTTATCGAACGCGGGGTGGGGCATATCTTCACGGACTGGGACAGCCGTCCCCGGTTCTCGCATGTCGTCTATCTCAACGATGGGCTTCGGTCTGTCGAACGCGGAACGTGGCCCATTACCGAGCAGACCTTGACCATTCTCGAAGAATTAGCGGATTGAACGCCTCGTCTGAAAAAGACCGTTGCGGCATGCCCCCGGGCAAGGCCCACAGCGGCCATTAGCAACCAGTGCGCGTGCTTCGGTTCAACACAACCGCGCGATGACGCTGTGTCGTATTCCTCCTCGTGCTCCGGGGCGGCGAGGGTGAGGGAGGGGGTTAATTCTCCATTGCGGCGCCCAATGCGCGGAGCTGGTCCGCAAAGGGCTCTGGAATGCTGCCATCTGCGTTGATGGGGACGTCCCAGGTGACGACGCCGCCCTTGCCGGTGACATTGCGCGTTAGCGCGATGACTTGTTCGTTGGTAAAGCGCGGCGGACTCTGCGCCCATGAGGGGCCGAGGTAACTCAGGATGTGAAACTGCGCGCTGCCCAGACGGCGTCCGGTGCAGACGACCCTGTCCGGCTCATTGATCTCTCCCGCCGTGTAGTCTTCGTAAGGCGTCAGGCTGCGCACGGGCGTGAAGACGCCGGGGTTAAACGCGACGATGCCGTCCGGGTTTCCGGCGCGCGCCGCGGCCGCGAGACTGGCGAAGTTCGGCGGGTCAGGGTGGAAGTACATGCCGTGCGGATAATAGCAGCCGTCGAACCACCAGCCGCTGACGTTCCCGCCCCAGCGCGCGGACCACTCGCGAATCACCGATTCCCACTTGTTCTGGAACTCCGTGAAACGCGCATCGCCGCCGTCCGGCCCGCCGTCCGGATGCGACCAGATGGGATACTTGCCCGGCGCCCATTCGAGAGCC
>JAGMZX010000057.1:15985-29855 GCA_018005585.1 Candidatus Hydrogenedentota bacterium
CCTTCCGTGCTCCAATGGTACATGCCGACATCCGGCGCGGGCCCCTGGCCCCGCTCGAAGGCCTCCCGTTCGCGAATGAGGCGTTCTTCTCGGGTGCGTTCCGCCCAGAAGCGCACCTCGTCCATGGGAAAGCAAAAGTCGGGGCTGACTTCGCCCGCGGCGAGTTGTCTGGCGTATTCCTGCGCAATCGTGCCCGTATTCGCGTCCGATGCCCAGGCGGGCATCCAATACACGCTATTGCCGGAGATGAGCAGATTGCCCTTTTGCTGGTCCGGATAGTTCTGGCGCAGCCATTGGCTCTCCTGTTCGGCTCTTCGCGGAATGTCGTAGGACACGTTCGAATCCGTTACGCGCATCAGCACCACGCGGCCCTGGGGCGTTTCCTTAAATCCCGTGACGGTGCTTTCCCTCAGCCAGGTGACGGTTCCGGTGTCGCCCGCATTACCGACCGCGGACTTGCAGGTTTCCTCGTAGACCCATGTGGCCCCTGCGTAAAGGGGAAAATACGCGAGCACGTCGACCGGTTGTTTGTATTCGGAGGAAAAGACCCAAGACGACGTGTCGGGCGCCGGCGGCTGCGTACTGCCGGTGGACTCCTGCGCAGCTGCCAAAATACTGCCCACGAACAACAAGAAGAACGTTGCGGCGGAAACGGCCGCCGGACGAAGGAAGGACGGTGCCTGGCGCATGAGTTCGCCTCCGCATGCCGGTTGTCTGTGCATCAGCAAGTCAGGCAGATAGTAGCCCATATCCGCGACGGGAAGAAAGAGCGGCAAACGTTCATACGACGGCTCCCGCACGGAGGTCCGGTCGGCCGGTTGTGCTGCCGCCTTGTTTCGGGACCACGCGGCTCCAAACGCGACGGCAATCGCCGCCGCCATCGCGATAGGACTGGTCAGTGGACGGTGCGCAGGGACGGCGTGCCCGTGTGGTCCAGCAGGGTTATAGCCCCCTCCGTCATGCCATGGTGCTCCGCGTAGAGGCGGGCGGTGTGTGCCGCCTCATGAAACGTGCCCCAGAAGCAGATGTCCCGGTCCTGGATGCTGAACGTCCACAGCGCCGGATGACGGGAATCGAGGAGGTTCGGGTCGGCCGATGAGAAGCGCTCCTTGTTCACGCGTATTTTCCCCATAGTTTCGAGCCTTTCTGCCCAAGCGGCGTTGATGCCAAGCGGCGCGGTGTTTCTGCCTGCTTCTATTATACCGCGCGAACTGGAAATGGTTTCAGCGCGGGGCGCTCACGTTTACGCTCGTTTATTCCTCGGGAGGAAACGCATCCACGAGATGGGTGATCTCCGGTTTCCCGTGCTCGGGAAAGACGACCGCCACGATGTCGAAACGGTAGTAGGCGTCCGGGTCGGGGAATCGAGCCCTGTAGGAGTTGGCGGCGCATGTAAGGTGACGACGCTTCGTGTAGCCCACGGTGTCTTCCGGGGGCACGGGGTCCGGCGCGCGCCGGGAACGCACCTCGACAAAGGCGATCGTGTCGCCCTGGCGCGCGACGATGTCGAGCTCATAGCGGCTCAGACGCAGGTTACGGGCGAGAATCTTGTATCCGGCGCGGCGCAGGAACCGTGCGGCCAAGTCTTCCGCCTTCTGGCCCAGCGGCTGCGGTCTACGCCATGGCCACATCAAGAGGACCGGCCTCCTCGGGACTGCGCGGAAAGATGCGGATATCGCCGAACGGCTGGTGTTGATGCGCGCGTATGCGGCGCATCCGGCACAATTCGAGCAAGGCGAGAAACAGGCAGATATGTTCGAGGCGGTCGCCGGTGGATTCGTACAATTCAAACCAAGTCACGGTATCCCGCTCTTCGAGCAGGTTCTCCAGGCGGGTAATCGCCTGCTCGACGGAATAGGTCTCAGCCTGCACGCGCTGGATGAACGGTTCGCGCACGAACCGCAATACGTTGCGAATGGCCTGAACAAGGTCATACAAGCTGACGTCGGTCAACTCTTCTTCCTCAATGACTTCCACCTCCGGCTTGGCGAACCGCGGATAGCAGTCCAGCTTCGCTTCCTCGAAGCGGCCCAGGCGCTCACCCAAGTCGCGAAACTTCCGGTATTCAAGGAGTTTCTCCACCAGTTCGAGCCGGGGGTCTTCCTCCTCGATTTCCTCGTCCTCGCCGCCTTCGACTTCGACCGGAAGGATCATGCGCGCCTTGACCTGGATGAGCGTGGCGGCCATGACCAGGAAGTCGCCCGCCAAGTCCAGGTTCTCTTCACGCATCATCTCGAGGAACCGCAAGTATTGCTCGGTCACTTGTACGATGGGAATGTCGAAGATGTCGATTTCTTGCGTCTTGATGAGGTAAAGCAGCACCTCGAATGGGCCCTCGAAAAGGTCCAGTTGCAGGCGCAACACTTCATCCGCGGCTTCGTTGATGATAAGAGCGTCGGAGTCTCCCGTCTCGGGAGACGTTTGCGGCTGTTGCGTCTCTTCAGGCACGGCTCTCTCCAACTTCACATGGATTCTGCCAGCACATTCGCCTTTTGCAGGCCCGGCAGCGTCTTGGCGGACAAGAGAATCGTAGCGTGTTCGGCCCTTTGCCCGCAACTGTGCGCTTGGTCAGCCGCACAGTCCGCGAAGGGATGAACAGCCAATCGAGCCCGAGACGGGTGGAAGACTCCGGGGCAGATATGGGTTCTTGCCCCTGCATGGCCGTATCTCATGCAAACGAAAACCCACACATACCGATGAAACAGGCGGAATGCCGCCCCAGATGACCACATGGCCAGCTGCTGGGCGCGACAGCATTGACAAGCAGCATCGTTCAGGTTATAATAAGTATACAGAGCTTAATTCTAATAGCGGAAAAACATGGGTATCCGGCTGAAGGGGGCACGGACCATGATTGAGTGCACCTGTCCAAATTGCGGGCGAATCTTGAAGATTCGCGACGAGTATGCGGGGCAATGGGGCAGGTGTAATTATTGTCATGCCCGCGTGCTTGCGCCGGCGCGCCCCATCTCGCAGGTGATCCAGAAGGTCTATAAGGACGCCGAGAACAGCGGAATGCGGCTGACGGACGTGACGGATGCGAACACGCACTGGATGCTGGTACGGACATCCGGCCGGGTGGAGCCGGGCCTGGTCTATGTGTTTCACCGCCTCATAGACGCGCACGAGGCCTTGTTGGGCGTGAGTTGCATCCATGTGGCGGAGGATTCGGGGGCTTTGATTTCCACCGAGGCAATCACGTTTGGCTGCTATGAACTGAATGACGGGAACTACGAGGCGGTGGTCTGCGGAGAGGAATTGCGTCCGGAACTCTACGAAGAGGCGGTGCGCAGTTTCACGCGGCACAGGGGCAAGCCGAAGTATCAGCGCGCGCCGACGGTGCACAGGCCGGTGCAAACGTGAGGGGCGCCTGCCCGGGCCGAATCTCAGAAACGGTGGGGAAACTTCTCGAAGATCAGGGCCATCTGCGCTTCCGCCTCGTCAATGCGGCCCATTTGCCGCAGGCAGTCGGCGTATTTCGCCCGGATATGGTAATCCTCGCGCAATTCCAGTGCGCGCACGCATGCCTCTGCAGCTATCAGGCACCGGTCCTGCCCCGCAAGCCGTTCTTCCAGCAGCGCTTTCTCTTGAGCCGCCGGTTCCGAGAGGCGCTGCGCGCCCGGCGAGGCACACAGGTTCGCGATGTCCTCCAATTCCCGGAACCGGTCGCTGTCCGAGAAAGCCAAAAGCATCCTGCATTCCTCGATGCCGGGCGGTCGTGCGGCGGCGGTCGCCGGGAACGGCGGAATCGTGGCCAGGGACGCAGCGACCGCGACGGCGGCGGCATAGGTTGAAGCGAACGTGAAGTGGATGTGGTCGATGAAGGATTCCTGGCCCGGTATCCCGTGAGGGCTTTGCGCCTGTATCACTGCTTCAACATCCGCCAGACTCGCGTTTCCCGCAGCCTGGATATCGGGAGCGCGTGGCCTGACTGGTGTCTCTCCCGCGACTTCACGAATAATGCGGTTCATTTCCGAGGTAGCCGTAAGCAACGCCAGGTCGTAGTCCCGGGAGCGTACAAAGTGCTCGCGCGCCTCCGCGTACGCCCCGAGTGCGTACAGACACGCGCCCATGCGGTACTGGAGTTCCGCGTTCGTTTCGTCCAGTGCGGCCGCGGCGCGGTAGGCGGCGAGCGCTTCAGCAGGGGCGCCCGCGGCTTCCAACCGTGCGCCCGTTTCGAAGTGGCGAATCCACTCCTGCAACGACGCGGGCGTCAAGCCGGGGTCATGCATGGATACGCGGGGCGGAAAATCGCGCAGATTACGGCCAATGGTGCAGAGCAGCAGCTTTGAGCCCGAATCCGCTGCCTTCGCGCGGATATGCAGGAGGTTCTGCCGGAAGGTCGAGTACACGCCCGGCAAATGCGGGTCGTCGATGCGCGAGACAACCGCTTCCTGATTCCAGGAGAGGGTGCTCTCGAAACTGTTTAGACGCCGCATCAATTGCCACAGCCGCAGGTTTGAGAGCCACAAGTAGGCCGAGACCAGCCGATGCGTCGCATCGGCGGACCAGCCGTTTCGGCTTAACGCATAGAGCGGCCCGAGCAACGCGCCTTTGAATTCGTTGTTCCCCATGTAGGCTACAAAGACATCGATTTCCAGTGCTTCGCTTGCGTCGACAAGGCGCCGCATGACATGCGAATTCATCGAGTTGAACGCGAAGGGATAGACCTCGATGTTAAGCGACGGGTATTGCTTTTCGAGGATGATTTGCAGGAAACGCCACAGGCCGAATTCAGGATGAACGTAGCCGTATGCGGCGGATTCGCCCAACACCACGACACGGACCGTGTCCGACCCTTTCCTCTCAGGTATGTAGGTTTCAGACGCGGGCAGGCGTATGGGGTCGAACGGCTTGGGCATGAACGCATGCAGAAACGCCACGTTGAGTTGCCGGTAGACAGTCCCGCCAACGCGCTTTTCCAAGAACGGTTCACTTCTATACCCGAACCCGCCCAGGCGCAGCCCGGCCTCGATGGTTCCGAGAAAAAGCAGGGGCACGACCGCCCACAGCGCGAGGTAAAGCAGCACTCTCTTAGCGCGTGGCCGCATTGGCTGTCCAAGTAGTTCCGTCTGCGGGCAAGAAGAAACCTACAATTCGACAGGAACGCCTTCTCGCTGTATGGCGAGGTTGGAGACGCCTTCCCGTTCTAATCCCGTTTTGAGCGCGTCGAGGGCCTTGGGCTCGCCGTGAACCAGCAAGATTCGCCCGGCTGAGTCCTTGAACCGTTTGCCAAAGGCGATGAGTTCCGAACGGCCGGCGTGCGCGCTGAATTCGTTCATGATCTTCACCTGTGCGCGCAGTTCATACTCGACGCCAAATATGCGAATGCGCAACTGGCGTTCGACGATCCGGCGGCCCAGGGTATTCTTGGCTTGGAAGCCGATGATGAGAATGGTGTTTTTCGGGTTTCCGCAATGGTTCTTCAGGTGGTGCAGGATGCGTCCGTATTCGCACATGCCGGAAGCCGACAGGATGATGGCGGGGTCACGCAGGCCGTTAAGCTTCATGGATTCCTCAAGCGCGCGGATGTAGGAGATGCGCTTCAGGTGGAAGGGGTCGCCGGCCTGACGCAGCGTGTGTCGGAATTCAGAGTCGAACCCTTCCGTGTGCAGGCGGAACACCTCGGTGATGTTGACGGTGAGCGGGCTGTCCACGAATACCGGAATGTCCGGAATGCGGTTCTGCATTTCGAGCCGTTTCAGGGCGTAAATGACCTCCTGTGCGCGTTCGAGCGCGAACGTCGGAATAATGATTTTTCCGCCGCGGTCCGCGGTTTCGGTGATGATTCGCGCCAGCTTTTCTTCCATCATCTCGATGGGATCGTGGTCGCGGTCGCCGTAAGTGCTCTCCATCAGGACGACATCGGCCTGCGTGGGTTCCCAGGGGTCTTCAAGGATGGGCATATTCTTGCGGCCAATATCGCCGGAGAAGATGAGGCGCCGCTTCCGTCCGCCCTCGTCAATCTCGAGGTCGACCATGGCGGAGCCGAGCACATGGCCGGCGTCGTGGAAGGTGAGGAACACGCCGGGCACGAGCGGCAGCCGGGTCTCGTAGCCCGCGGAAATGAACCGGCGCATGATTTCCTGGGCGTCTTCGGCCGTGTAGAGAGGCGGGATGAATGTCATGTGCTTCTTGGAGAGCCATTCCGCGTCTTTTTCCTGGATGTGCGCGCTGTCCATGAGCATGATGGAGCAGAGGTCGCGGGTTGCGTGCGTGGCGTGGATGCCGCCGCGGTAACCCCCTTTCGCGAGCATGGGCAGAAGCCCGCTATGGTCAATATGGGCATGGCTGAGCACGACGCAATGGAGTTTTTGGGGGTCAAAGCCCAGACGGCGGTTTTTCTCATCGGCTTCCTTGCGGCTGCCTTGAAACATGCCGCAATCCAGCAGGATGCGGTAACCGTTGACTTCCAGGAGGTGCTTGCTTCCCGTGACTCCCTCTGCGGCGCCGTAAGACGTGATCTTCATGGACTCCCTTTCGCTTGTTTCCCGCGCGGGTTCGCGTCCGGTCACTGCGTGCGCGCGTGCTTCCGTATGCAGGCAATCATATAGTCCAGGGCCTCGAAAGTCAGCCTGGGATGCAACGGCAAGGTTACAAGACGGTTCGCGACGGCTTCCACTACGGGAAACTGGCCCGGACCGAATCCGCGCTTGCGGAAAGCGGTGCTGTAGTGCAACGGGATGTAATGTGTGCCAATCTTGATGCCGTCTTCGTGAAGCATCGCGTGAATAAAGTCTTCCTTGTTCATGCCGAAGCGAGCCGCATCGATTTCGAGGGGATACAGGTGGAAGACGTGCTTGCGGCCCGGCAGGACGGCGGGTGTCCTCAGTCCCGGCACGTCTTGCAGCCGTTCCGTGAGATATGCGGCCAGTTCGATGCGCCGCTGGTTGAACGCGTCCAGCTTGCGCAACTGTTCGATGCCTACGGCCGCCTGAATGTCCGTCATGCGGAAGTTGTAGCCCGTATCGTCGAAATCCTGCCACCAGAACCGCTTGCCCATGGGCATGCGTGCTTCGTCGAGGCGGCAGTATTTTGTGCTGGCGCCGTAAACGCGCGTGCAATGCGACCGGTAGAGCGCAATCCGCTCGAAAAGGTCCGGGCTGTTCGTGACGACCATGCCGCCCTCGCCGAGGGTCGACATGTTCTTCTGTTCGTGGAAACTGAAACAACCCGTCGCGCCCATGCTGCCCGCCTTGCGCCCGCGGTATTCGGCGCCGGCGGCGTGGCAGGCGTCTTCGACAATTGCGAACCCGTGCCGGCGCGACAGGTCGAGCAGCGCATCCATATCGCAGCACTGGCCGTACAAGTGTACCGGCAGCACGGCCTTCGTGTTCGGCGTAAGATTCGCCTCCAGCAGCTTCGGGTCGAGGTTGTACGTCTCCGGGTCGATGTCGACGAAACCGACTTCCGCGCCGAGCGTGGCGCCCGCCGCGGCGGTGGCAATCCACGTGAGCGGCGTTGTAATGACGCGGTCACCGGGCTTGATGCCCAGCGCCAACAGGGAAAGAAACAGGGCCGCGGTGCCATTGGACACGACGCGGGCATGTTGCGTGCCGCAGTATGCGGCGAAGTCACGCTCGAATTGCAGGCAGGCACTCCCGGAGGTAGGCGCGCCCTGGCGCAAGACCGCAAGGACGGCTTGTTCTTCTTCCGCACCGTATTGCGAGCCGAATTTGCTCTCGAGTTCAAAGCGAATGGCAGGCGAAGGCATGGTATGTTCTTCCTATATGTGACAGGGCCTCGACGATAGTTGCCCGGCTTGTGTGCGCAGATACCTGTTACCCCGATGCCTCGCGCTGGCGGATGCGCGGCGGGTTCGTTTTGTATTCCGCAACGCAGCGTTGCACAAGCCGCCTGGGGTCAGCGTCGTAAATGATGCGCGACCCCGTCTCTTTCTTGATAATGGGCATAAAATCGTCGATATGGTCGGCAACGCCGCCCGTGCCCGTCAGCACGCCAATGGTGCGCCCCTCGTCATAGGCGATCGCAAACTCGCCGAGGGTTCCGGAGCGGCCGCCAACGATAATGACGATATCGCAACTGCGCACGCCGGTGACCTCGCGGCCCATGAGCCCGGCGCCTGTATAGATCATGATATCAATGTGGTCCGTCGGGCTGCCGTAAAGCGAAATGTGTTCGTCGAGACTGATAGCGGGAGAAACGCCTACGGTCAGCCCGCCCTGCTGTTTGCAGCCGATTGCCGCCTGATGCGGCAAGCCCGGGCAGCCGCCCGTGAGGATGGCGCAGCCTTCATCCGCTATGGCGCGCCCGAGTTCGCGGCACCGCTCCAATACCTCGGACTGCATCTCGCCGCCCGCGGAGCCCATGACTCCGACTTTAATGCGCATGGAATCCACTTGCCTTTTCTCCTTGTTGATTCTCGCTACCGTTCGCGCAACAGCGCGCGCGCGTGCTCCAGGCTGACATCGGACATGGTGCCGTCGAGCAGCCGCGCCAGTTCCGCCACGCGCGCTTCGCCGCTGACTTCCACGACGGAACTCGTGGTGCGTTTCTGTTTCGTTTCCTTGGCCACGCGGAAGTGGGTCCGCGCCAGCGCCGCAATCTGCGGTATGTGAGTGATGCAGATGACCTGGTGCGACCGGGCGAGTTCGCCGATCTTGTCGGCGACCTTGCGCGCCATGGCCCCGCCGACGCCCGCGTCGATTTCGTCGAACACCAGCGTGGGGATGCGGTCGGCGCCCGCGAAAACCGCTTTCAGGGCCAGCATGATCCGCGAGATCTCGCCCCCGCTCGCGACCTGGCGCAGCGGCTTGAGCCGTTCTCCCGGGTTGGCCGCAAGCAGGAACTCGACACGGTCCACACCCTGGGCGCAGAGCGGAACGCGCTCGATGCATGCCTCAAAACTGCCGCCTTTCATCCCCAGTTCCTGCAGTGTCTCCGTGATTTTCTTGTTCAGGCGCTGAGCGGCGGCCGCGCGCTTGCGGGAGAGCGCGGCGGCGGCGGATTGCGTTTCGGCATGGAGCGCATCACGCTTTCCCCGCAGTGCTGCGAGCCGTTCATCCCGTTGTTCGTAGGCGGTGATATGCGCGGCAGCCTGGTCGCGGTGTGCGAGGATTTCCTCAACGGTTGCCCCGTATTTCCGCTTGAGGTCGCGCAGGAGCGCGAGCCGGGCGTTGAGCCGGTCGAGTTCCTGGGCGTCGAATTCGAGGCCGTTCACATGTGCGCGGGCTTCGTTGGCCACGCTTTCGACGCCCGCGCGGATGTCCGTCAATTGCGTTGCCAGAGCGCGGTAGCGCTCGTCGAACCCGGCGAGTTCCTCAAGTTCGCGCACTGCAGCGTCGATGAGATCGATGGCGGTCTGGCCCTCGTTCTCGTAGAGCAGCGCGTATACCCGGTTCGCGAGCGTGAACACGGTTTCGGCGTTGGTAATGAGCTTGACGCGGCCGCGGACGTCTTCCTCTTCGCCGGCCGTCAGGGCCGCGGCGTCGATCTCGTTGACTTCGAAGCGGAAGAACTCAATCTGCCGCAGCCGTTCGCGGTCGTCCGTTTCAAGCGCGGCCAGTTCGCGGTCCATCGCGCGCAGGGACTCGACCCGCTCCGCCACCGCGGCGGTGTCTTCTTCCGCACTGGCGAATGCGTCGAGCAGCTCCAGTTGACGGTCCGGCCGGAGCAGGGATTGGTGCTCATGCTGGCCGTGGAGGTCGACAAGTTCGTCTCCGATTTCGGAAAGCACCGCGAAAGGCATCAGCCGGCCGCAGACGTAGCCGCGGCTGCGTCCGTCGGCGGTCATGACGCGACTCAACAGGACCTCGCCGTCCGTGGCGTCGATTTCGTTGCCTTTCAAGAGGCGTTTGAGCCGAGGGGAAGGCCGGGGCACGCGGAAGACGGCCTCGATGGTCGCGCGGTCCGCGCCTTCGCGCAATACCTCTCCGGAAGCGCGGCTGCCTAAGACCAGCTCGAGCGCCCCGATGAGAATGGACTTGCCGGCGCCGGTCTCGCCGGTGAGCGCGTTGAAGCCGCTGCGGAAATCCATTTCGACCGCATCGATAAGGGCATAATTCTGGATGCGCAGCGTTTCGAGCATGATTTTGTCGTTCGAGGGCCGGTCGTCCTGCCGCGGCGCGCTTACTCCTTGCGCAGGTACGCCAGGAACTCCTGGTTGCCGGCGGGACCAAGCAGGGGAGAGGGTATCACATCGATCCGCGCGAATCCCAACTCGTCGGCCGCTTCGCGGACCCGTTCAATTACAGTGGCGTGAATGGCCGGATCGTACACAACGCCACCCTTGCCCACCTGCTCCCGGCCCGCCTCGAACTGCGGCTTGATCAGGGCCACGCCCGCCGCGCGCGGGTCCAGCAGCCGCGCCAAAGGCGGCAACACGAGACGCAGCGAGATGAACGAGCAATCGATGGTGAAGAACGTGGGGGGCTCGGTGAGCCGGTCTTGCGCGAGATGGCGGATATTGGTCCGTTCCAGCACAATCACGCGCGGGTCTTGGCGTAATTTCCACGCAAGCTGGCCGTAGCCGACATCCACGGCGAAAACGAGCCGGGCCCCATGCTGCAGCAGGCAGTCGGTGAACCCGCCGGTCGAGGCGCCCACATCGATGGCGGCGCGGTCCTGCACGTCCAGCGCAAAGGCCTCGAAAGCCGCTTCGAGTTTCTCGCCGCCCCGGCTGACGAACCGGGGCTGCTCGCGGATCTCCAGGACGCTGTCCTCGGGGATGTGAAGGCCCGGCTTGTCGATGCGCTCGCCGCCGAGCCAGACCTGACCCGCGTGGATGAGTCCCTGAGCCTTCGAGCGCGAAACCGCCGCCTGTAACTGGACGAGTATGTCGGCGCGTTCTTTCCGCATGGCAATACTTGGCCTATGGGGATTCCAGCAGGACGGCGGCCTCGGTGCGGATGGCCTCCTCGCGGCCTTCCGGGCCCACGCCCTCGTTGGTTTTCGCCTTCACCGACACGCAGGCGGTATCGATGCGCAGGGCCTCGGCGAGGCGCTGACGCATCGCCTCGATGTGCGGCTGCAACTTTGGACGCTGCGCGACGATGTTTGCGTCCACGTTGACCAGCCGGTACCCGGCATCGGCGGCCATACGCACGGCGGCTCGGAGCAGTTCCATGCTGTCCGCGCCTGCGTATCGCGGGTCCGTATCGGGGAAATGGCGGCCGATATCGCCCAAGGCGAGCGCTCCCAGGACCGCGTCGGTTACGGCATGACACAGCGCGTCCGCGTCGGAATGGCCGGCGAGGCCCTTTTCGTGAGGTATGGCAACACCGCCGAGAACGAGCGGGCGTCCCGGAGTCAGCCGGTGAATGTCGCAACCGATACCGATGCGGATCATGCCAAGCCCTCGCGAACGATGATGCGGGCCAGGTGCAGGTCGGCGGCAGTGGTGACTTTGAAATTGAACGGCGTGCCAGGAACGAGCTTGACCTCCGCGCCGTACCGCTGCGCCAGAGACGCGTCGTCCGTCAGCAGCGTGCCTTCCCGCGCGGCGCACCGGTGCGCGTCGCGGATCACGGCCGTGCGGAACGTCTGCGGCGTTTGACAGGCCCAGAGTGTGCGGCGGTCTGGCGTGCGCGCCAGAAACCCCGCGCCGCCGGCCTCGAGAATCGTGTCCGTGACGGGGACCGCGACCGTTGCGGCGCCATATTCGGCTGCGGCCAGGATCGAGGCCCGGATGGATTCCGCCGCGACGAAAGGGCGCGCGGCGTCATGAATAGCCACGATTTCGGTATCTGGGTCGATCTCGGCAAGGCCATTGGCCACTGACAGCTGGCGCTCCGCGCCGCCCGCGACGAGCCGGAAGGCCGCGTCGGCAAACCAAGGCCGCAGCGCGTCACGGAAAGTCTCCAGCAAGTCTGGCGGCGCCGTGATGATTACGGGAAGACGGAACTCGGGGAGGGCGGCGCGCTCGATGGTCCGCGCCAGCATCGGCTTCCCCTCCAAATCAACAAGCGCCTTAGGCGCATCCGCGCCGAGGCGCGCGCCCGCGCCCGCGGCAGGCACCAGCAACTGCGCCTTCACCGGATCTCGCCGTTATAGCGCGTAAAGATCATGCGCCCCGCGGCCGTCTGCAGGACGCTGGTCACTACAACCTGGACCGTTCTGCCTACATGCGCGCGGCCGTTGTCCACCACGATCATCGTGCCGTCATCGAGGTAGCCCACGCCCTGCGTCGGTTCCTTGCCCTCTTTGATGATCTTGACTTCCATGACTTCGTCGGGCACCAGCGCGGGCTTGAGCGCGTTGGCGAGATCGTTGACGTTGAGCACATGAATGCCTTCGATCTGGGCCACCTTGTTGAGATTGAAGTCGTTGGTCAGGATCTTCGCATGATACTTGAGCGCGAGACGAACCAGCTTGCTGTCCACGTCCGGCGCTTCTTTCGGGTCATCCTCGATAATCTCGAGGTTTGTGCGCGAACCGCCCTCCTGCAGCCGTTTCAGGATATCGAGGCCGCGGCGCCCCTTGGCGCGGCGGAGGACTTCCGATGAGTCGGCAATATGCTGCAGCTCATTCAGCACGAAACGCGGGAGGAGCAACGTCCCTTCCAGGAAGCCGCTGTCGCAGATGTCCGCGATGCGACCGTCAATGACGACGCTGGTATCCACCAGTTTCAGGCTGACTTCGCCCCGGCGGTTCCGGCGCACTTCCGAGACCAGGGATTCCCAGTTCGACGCGCGGGTGAGGCCAAGGGTGATGCCGATATAGCCAAAGACCAGCACAAGCGAGACGGTTACGAAGACACGCAAGGACATCTCCGCCTGGGGAAACCAGGAAAGAATGTATGCGCCGATGAAGTAACCAATAATCATAGCTAGGGCAATCGAGGCCAGCGCGGGAGATATGCGCTCGTATACATCCTGTGTGACGAAGCGGAGGAAGAACAGCACCAGCAGGGAGACAGCGCCCCCGACGAGCCCCCCGACAATCAAGGTCCAGACAGGCGGACTGCCGTCAGGGCTGGCCGGCGGGCTGTCCAACAGATACTGGGCCCAAATCCCGCCCATGATTACGCAGGCGAACACAAAAATGGCGCGGATGATTTTTTCGACTGCCGATGTTGGTTCTCTTCTCATCATAACCCCCCTCTACACCTCACTTTGGGCCGGTTCATGAATTGCCGTACTATAGCGATTCCACATAGTCTTGTCCAGTTGCCGGTGTGTCCCGCGCTAGAGGCGCGCGACGCATTCCGTGACGATTCGGGTCAATATGGGTTCCACCGCATTCGCGGTCGCGATGATTTTCGCGATATCCACCGGCGCGAGCGCGTCCGGCAGGCACTCGTCCGTTATCGCGGAGAAACCCAGCACGCGCAGGCCGGCGTGCACCGCCACAATCACCTCCGGCACCGTGCTCATGCCGACGGCGTCCGCGCCGATTGCCCGCATGAACCGGTATTCGGCGCGCGTCTCCAGGCAGGGGCCCGTCACGGCCAGATACACGCCGCGCTGCAGCCGGACACCCTGCGCGAGGGCGATCTCCTCAGCCAGGCGTATGAGTTCTCCGTTGTAGGGTTCGGACATGTCGGGGAAACGCGGCCCGAGCCGGTCGTCATTCGGGCCAATGAGCGGATTGTCGCCCATAAGGTTGATATGGTCCGTAATCACCATGAGGTCGCCGGCGGAGAACTGGGGGTTCATGCCGCCCGCGGCGTTTGACACAAGCAGCGTGTCAATGCCAAGGGCCTTCGCCACGCGCACGGGAAAGGTAACCTGCTGCATGGTGTAGCCTTCGTAGAAATGGAAGCGGCCGGACAAGGCTACGACAGGCTTGTTTCCAAGGTTGCCGAGCACCAGTTCCCCGGCATGGGTGTCCTGCGTGCACACGGGGAAGTGGGGAACCTCCTGGTAAGGGATTCGCACGGCGCCGTCTATGACGTCCGCCAGCGAACCCA
>JAGMZX010000057.1:29955-33063 GCA_018005585.1 Candidatus Hydrogenedentota bacterium
GGCAGCACGGTGTCAATCACGCCGAGTTCCTTCAGATTCGCCGCGGTTACTTTCATGGCCGCCGCGGCGAGCTCGCGCTTCTCGACATCATGCCACAAGATTTCCGCGCAGCGTTCGGGGGGGCAAATCATGTAGACGGCATACTCGAACATGGCTACCCAGTCGGCCATGGCAACGGCGAGTGCGCCACCGCTGCCGCCCTCGCTGAGCACTATGGCGCAAATGGGAACTCGCAGCCCGGCACAGGCAAGCAGGTTGCCGGCGATGGCGGGACCTTGGCCGAACTTTTCCGCCTCGATACCCGGATGGGCGGCCGGCGTGTCCACAAAGGTCACTATCGGGTGTCCCAGACGTTCGGCCAGCCGGAAAATGCGCAGCGCCTTTCGATATCCCCACGGGTGGGCCATGCCAAAATTGCGCCGTATTTTCTCGTCCGTCGATACACCCTTCTGCTGGCCGGCAACAAAAATCGTCTTTCCCCGGAAACGCGCCACCCCGCATACCATGGCAAGGTCGTCGCCGACGGCTCTGTCCCCATGAAGTTCAATGAAATCGTCCAGAATGCGCGAGGTATAGTCGAGCATCCGGGGACGCTGCGGGTGGCGGGCCAACTGGACGCGCTGCCATGGCGTGAGATTAGCGTACACCTCGCCCCGCTGCCGCTCGAGCTCGGCCTCAAGTATATGCCGCTCCTCTTCAGATGCGGCCTCTTTGAGCCGTTCCTGAAGGTTCGTAAGCTCGCGTTCAAAAGGAAGTGTCTGGTCTATGACGGCCACGTGCTTTCCTTGAAAGCGCTTGGGGCATCCCGCTCATCGCTCATTGCTCACCCGTATTGCCACGCTGGAATGCAGCAAACTGCGCCCATCGTTTTCTTGAGTCAAGAGTTTTCTCTCCATAGATGCCAATTCTACCACGTTTTGGCCGCCGGTGCAGCACCGGCAGTTGCGTTCGGCCGCTCAGCCGGCAGCAACGCAACGTTCAGAGAGTCTCACGGGCCGGAGAACGGCCGAGTCGCCCGGCGCTGGCAAACGGCCTGAGGCCGGCACATAAAGAAAAACCCTCGGCAGGGCTAATCAGCCGACCGAGGTTCTTCTTCAAAAGACGTTAACGGTATCGAGGATTCAAGCTACTTCTTCGTAGACTTCGCCGAAGTACTCCGCAAAGCACTCCCCGTGCCAGAATTCGCCGTCGACCTCAAAGGCGTCGCCGAACTGGAACTCCACATCCTCGATGTGCTCATTACAAAGCTGGCACTGCATGACGCAATTCACCTCCTTTTCGAGCGTATTTGTGCCGAGGCTCGCGACAAAGCCCCCTAAGGCGCATTATTCACCTACTGGCGGACCGGCTTATACCACAAAATTTGCCGTTTGTCAAGCAAAAAATTGGTACAACCAACACGAGCCGCTTCCCACTGGGTGCATGCTTGCACTCGGCACGCACGCTACTCCTGCACTCCCCAGCGTCGCGAAGAAACGAACATCTCGTGTTGCAGGGCCTATTCCTGGGGCGCCGTCACGGTGAAACGGCAGAAAACGGGATAGTGGTCGGACGGATAGCGTTCGCCCTCGTGATAGTCGATGGTCTCGCTGCTCAGGGCTTGCAGTGGTCCCCGGTAGAGCACCCAATCAATCCGGTCCTCGCTCTTGGCCGCCGCGCCCTGGAATCCGTGGAAGGTGCCGACAGGCCCTTTGCGGTCCGGCGCGGTCTGCCAGGAGTCTTGCAGGCCGCCTTCGAACAGGCGTTTCCAGGGGGCGCTGCTTTCCGCCGCGGCGTTGAAATCGCCTGTGAGAATCACGGGCATCGGCGGGGGCAGGGTTTGAATGCGTTGCGCGACCAGCGTGGCGCTCATTTCGCGGGCCGTGGCGCCGCGATGATCGAAATGCGTGTTGAACAGGTAGAATTGGCGACCGCTCGGACGGTGGTGGAAACGCGCCCACGTCACGATGCGGGGAAGGCTGCTGTCCCAGGATTTAGACCCGACTGCGTCCGGGGTTTCGCTGAGCCAGAAATTGCCGGTTTCCAGGGGTGTGAAGAGTTGCTTCTTGTAGAGGATGGCGGTCATTTCGTCCGCGAGAGGGGGTCCTTGCGTCCGGCCAGCGCCGAACCAGCGGTAGTCCGGCAGAGCCTGAACCACGTATTCCGCCTGTGTCTCGAGACACTCCTGCGTGCCAATGATGTCGGGGTCGTAGCGGCGAATAGTCTCAACGAGCGTGTCACGGCGTCTCGGCCATGCGTTCTCTCCGTCCATGGCAGTGCCAAAACGCACGTTGAAAGACATGATCGATATGGGAAACGCCGCGGGCGTATCGTCTGCCGCGAACGCACTCGTGCTGAGCAGAAACATCAGACCCCAATGCGCAATCATTGTCATGTGCCTCCGTGGCCTCGTATGAGGAATGCAGCAAGAAGGATGGTCGAAATGCGCGCCGTTTTCAAGTTGCGACGTCGTGCGCCTGACACGTGCGCGCCGTCTTATTGAAGGCGGCCGGCGCCCCGCATTATCCTACAGGACTTTCGTATCCTGAGAATCCGCGGGCAAGTCCGGGATTGCGTCGGCACTCAGCTCCGGTTCATCCGAGGCGGTCTCTTCTGTTACCGCCTGCGCCTCGGCGGAACGTGCGTTGGGTTCGCCGGTCGGGATGCTGGGCATGTCCTTAGCGGGCGCGGTTTCTGTGGAGGCGTTTGACGGGAGCTGCGCCTGGTTCCAGTAGTGGCCGGCAACGCCGAGCACCACGGTGGTGGCGATGACGCAGGCTACCAGTGCCGTCTTGACGATACGTTTGGGTCTCATAGTATAAATCCTTAGACAATATCCTTAATTATACCAGATTTATGTCAGGTGTGCCAAGAAATCGCCAATGCGTCACGCCGGTTTGTCTACCGGTCGCCTGGCCCCTGTATAGGAATAGCACTCAGACTGCCCGTGTTCCGTCAGACAAGAGTGGACAGAAATACCGGCATTGAATAGACTTACAACGTACCGGCGGTATTCAATCTGGGCTGGACCAGGTACAGCAGGCAGCGTCAATGCCGGGAACAGGCGCATGCCATAACGTTGCGGGGAAGAACCGTGGAAGCAGGGAATGTGGATTCCAGGGAACATGT